>NZ_JBHWVI010000122.1:0-26388 GCF_042737005.1 Streptomyces sp. NPDC060027 | reverse complement strand
TGCCCGTTGACCGGCGCCGCGCGCGAAGAGCCCTCGCTCACTCCTCGCCGGCCAGCTTCAGCGACCGCAGCCGCTGCCCGGCGTACCAGGTGGCGAGGACGGTGACCAGGATCAGCAGAACCGTCGCGGTCGGCAGGCCCACGTCCGAGGTGACGAGGTCGCCGCCGGTCACCTTGTGGCCCACGGCGAGCGCCCACTGCTGGACGCTGAGCGTGCGCGCGCCGGACACCAGCGACCCGAACAGGGCCTCCCAGACGAGCGCGTAGACGAGTCCGAAGACCACCGCGTGCCGGGTCACCGTCCCGAGGAGCAGGAACATCGCGGCGTAGGCGATCGAGGCGACCAGGGCGGCCACGGTGTAGGCGACGGCGATCTGCTGGCCGTTGCCGTTGAGGATCATGCCCGCGATGAAGGTCGGCACCGCCGAGAACGCCATGGTGACGGCGATCGCGACGATCAGCTTGGTGAAGATGATCGTGGGCCGCTTCAGGGGCTTGGCCAGCAGATACACCACCGAGCCGTCGTCGATCTCGGGCCCGATCGCTCCCGTACCGGCGATGACACCGATGATCGGCACCATGGTGGCGAGCGCGAACCCGCCGAGCAGGTCCGAGGCCACCTGGTCGTCCGCTCCGGAGAAGCTCCGGACGGCCACGGAGATGACGATGAGCAGGACGGGCAGGATGCCGAGGATGAGGGCCCGGCGGCGGCCGAGCAGGCCCCGATAAGTGAGCCGGGCGACTGTGGGGTCGTACATCTTCGGCCTCCTACGCCGCGACAAGATACGAGAAGACGGATTCCAGGGACTCGTCGGACGGCGACACCGTCAGCAGCCGGATGCCGTGCTCACGCGCGACCTTCGGCAGCAGGGCGGTGAACCGGCCGAAGTCGACGGCCTGGATGCGCAGCGCGCCCTCGGCGAGGTCGACCTCGATGCCGGACGTCGACGGGTCGGCGATCAGCGCGGCGGCCAGGGCCCGGTCGTCGCTGGAGCGGACCAGGTAGCGGTGCGGGCGGTCGGTCATCAGCCGGCGGATGCGCCGGAAGTCGCCGCTCGCCGCGTGCCGTCCGGCGACGATCACCTCGATGTGGGCGGCCAGTTGCTCCACCTCTTCGAGGATGTGGGACGAGAACAGCACGGTGCGGCCCTCGTCGCCCATGCGGCGCAGCAGATCCATGAGCTGCATGCGCTGGCGCGGGTCCATGCCGTTGAACGGTTCGTCGAGCAGCAGCAGCGACGGGTCGTGGACCAGCGCGGACGCCATCTTCACGCGCTGCCGCATGCCCTTGGAGTACGTGGAGATCTTGCGGTCCTGCGCGTACTCCATCTCGACCGTGGCGAGGGCCCGTTGGGCGGACTTCGCGCCGAGACCGTGCAGCTCGGCGTTGGCGACGACGAATTCCCGCCCGGTGAGGAAGTCGTACATCGCCTCGCGTTCGGGGACGATGCCGATGTGCCGGTAGATGTCCTCGTTGCGCCAGGTCGGCCGGCCGTCGAGGGTGACGGTGCCCGTCGAGGGGGCGAGGAAGCCGCCCATCATGTTGATGAGGGTGGACTTGCCGGCGCCGTTCGGGCCGAGCAGGCCGGTGACGCCGGGGCCGATCGTCATCGTGATGTCGTTGACCGCCACCACGTTGCCGAACCAGCGCGAGACGTGGTCGATGTTGAGCGTGGTCACAGCCCGACCTTTCGGTAGCGGCGCATCAGGAGGCCGTAGCAGCCCGCGATGAGACCCAGGACGACGATGAGGTAGACGACGCCCTGCCCGGACGAGGGGCCCACCTCTCCGGGGAAGGCGGAGGAGGCGCCGAGGAAAGCCGTCTGCACTCCGTCGATGAGCGTGATCGGCGAGAAGAGCCCGAGCCACGGGACGGCGTCGCCGCTGGACTGCTCGAACGCGATGGCCTGGACGGTGGAGACCGCTCCGTAGGAGATGGTCAGGGCGGCGATGACGGCCGCGATGCCGAAGCCGCGGCGCGGGGTGACCGCCGAGATGACCAGGCCGATGCCCGCGAAGAGCAGCGAGAGCAGTGCCACGGAGACCAGACCCTGCCCGAAGCCCTTCGTCTGGTCGGCGAAGTCGAGCTTGGCCAGGAGCGCCCCCACGTAGAGCACGATCAGCGGGGCGGCCGTGAGGATGAACAGCGCCGAGGTCAGCGCCGCGTACTTGGCCCGCACGTAGTCGCTGGTCTCTACGGGGCGCGAGAAGTACAGCGGCACGGTCTTGAAGCGCAGGTCGCGCGAGACCGCCTGCGGGCCCTGCGAGGCGACGTACAAGCCGATGACGGCCTGCATGATCACCGCGTAGCGCGTGTAGTCGACGGGCAGGTCCTTCGCCTTGGTGGCGACGGCGACGGCCACCATGATCAGTGCGGGGACGCACATCACCACGAAGAGCAGCATCGGCAGGACCTTGGACTTGACCGAGCGGCCGAGGCCGTAGGAGCCGCGCAGGGACTGCGAGTAGAGGGAACGGCGGGCGTAGGCGCGGCCGAGGCGTGGGCCGTCGTAGTTGCGGTAGCCGATGTTGTGGATACGGGACTGCTCACCGCGCTGGGTGAGGGGCTGCTCAACCGCCATGGCCGACCGCCTCCTTCCGCTGCTCGTCACCGGTGCGCGGATCGGCGCTCGCCGCGCGCTCGTCCTTAGTGCGCTGCTCGTCGCTGTCCTTGAAGACCTCGGCGATGTGGTGCCTGCGCTGCTCCATGCGCACCAGCCCCAGACCGAGGTCGGCGACCACGTCGCGGACGAGGTCGTAGGTGTCCTCGCTCTCGGTGGTCAGCAGCAGGATGTGTCCGGCGCCCGGCAGGCCGCTGCCGTCGTGGGTCTCGACACCGCGCGCGTGGAGCACCTCGCGCACCGCGGCCGTGCCGTCCGGGTGCTCGTCGGTGTCGGTGACCTCGATGGCCAGGGTCGTGGTGGTCTGGGTGAAGTCCGTGGTGGAGCTGGAGCGGAGCAGTTTGCCGCCGTCGACGACGACGACGTGGTCGCAGGTGCGCTCCAGTTCGCCCAGGAGGTGCGAGGTGACCAGGACCGAGATGCCGAAGTCCGTGTGGATGCGGCGGATCAGCCCGAGCATGTCGTCGCGGCCGACCGGGTCCAGGCCGTTGGTCGGTTCGTCCAGGAAGACCAGCTGGGGGTCGTGGACGAGGGCCTGCGCGAGTTTGACGCGCTGCTTCATACCCGTCGAGTAGCCGCCGATGGGGCGGTAGCGCTCCTCGTACAGGCCGACATGGCGCAGGGTGTCCGCGGTGCGCTCGCGGGCCGCGGCCGGCGGCAGCCCGGACATCCGCGCCATGTGGACGACGAACTCGGTGGCCGAGACGTCGGGCGGCAGGCAGTCGTGCTCGGGCATGTACCCGACCCGCTCGCGGATGGCACCGCCCTCGGTGGCGACGTCGAGGCCGAGCACGGTCGCGCGGCCCTCGGTGGCGGGGGACAGACCCAGCAGGATCTTGATCAGTGTGGACTTGCCGGCTCCATTGGCTCCGACGAGTCCGGTCACACCGGGCCCGACGTCCACGGAGAGCCGGTCAAGCGCGGTCACCCGGGGGAACCGCTTGCTCAGGCTTTCGGTCGCGATCACAGTCACGATTCGAAGGTAGTGGCGCACACCACAGAGGTCGTCAACCCACGGAGGTGGATCCGCGTCAGCCTCGAGTCGTACGGGCCCGTAGGGGTCCCCCTCAGGTACACCGGCCGGGAGCCGTCCCGGTCCGACGGGTTGTCCACAGGTTGCCCACGGACCTATTGACGCCGCCTCTAACAACTGTCACATTCGCCAGTGTCAAGTTACGGACACGTACCGCAGTCGGTGTGGACAGGGTGGGGCGGTGGCATGACGACGGCAGTGGCAGGCGAACTCTCCGCGGAGCTGCGGGGGTTCAGAGAGGTGCAGCGCCTCGCGTACGAGTGCGCGGAAGCGGTCGCGGCACAGCTGAAGCCCGGCGTCACCGAGCGCGAGGCGGCGCGCATGCAGCGCCGGTGGCTGCGTGAGCGCGGGGTGCGGGACTGGTTCCACCTGCCCTTCGCCTGGTTCGGTGACCGCACGGCCTTCGTCGGTTTCCGGATCCCGCTGCAGTTCTTCCCCACCAACCGCCGTCTGGAGCCGGGGATGCCCTTCATCCTCGACATGGCCCCCGTGTACAAGGGCTGCACCGCGGACGTCGGCTATTCGGGCTCGCTCGGTCCGAACCCCGTGCAGGACAGGCTGCTCGCCGACCTGGAGGCGCACCGCGAGCTGATCCTGCGCGAGGTGCGTGAGCGGCGGTCCCTGCGCGAGATCTACGAGGACGTCGACCGGCTCATGACCCGCCAGGGCTGTGCCAACCGGCACCGCGCGTATCCGTTCGGCGTGATCGCGCACAAGGTGGACCGGGTCCGGGAACGGTCCTGGTCACCGCGCCTGTTCGGGTTCGGCACCCAGTCCCTGAAGGGGCTGGCGAGCGACGCGCTGCACGGGCACCGGGACGGCTGGTCACCCCTGTGGTCGCCGTACACCTTCTCCGACCACCCGCCCCGGCCGGGGCTGTGGGCGGTCGAACCGCACCTCGGTTTCCGGGGTACGGGCGCGAAGTTCGAGGAGATCCTGGTCGTCACCGACTCCAAGGACCCCGAGCAGAGCGCGTTCTGGCTCGACGACGATCTGCCGCACGTGCGGCGCTGGGCGGAGGACAAGTGAGTCTCGTGGGCGCGCGCGAGCGCTGGGTGCGGACGGGCGGAGTCGAGCTGTGCGTCGCCGAGCTGGGCGACGACAGGCAGCCGACCGTGGTGCTGGTGCACGGCTATCCGGACTCCAAGGAGGTGTGGTCCGAGGTCGCCGTCCGGCTGGCCGACCGCTTCCATGTCGTGCTGTACGACGTCCGGGGACACGGCCGTTCGACGGCGCCGCAGCCGCTGCGCGGCGGGTTCACCCTGGAGAAGCTGACCGACGACTTCCTGGCGGTCGTCGACGCGGTCAGCCCCGACGAGCCGGTGCACCTGGTGGGCCACGACTGGGGTTCGGTGCAGTCGTGGGAGTTCGTCACCGTCGCGCGCACCGAGGGCCGGATCGCCTCCTTCACGTCGATGTCCGGGCCGTCCCTCGACCACCTCGGCCACTGGATCAAACAGCGGGCGAAGCGGCCCACCCCGCGAAGGATCGGCCAGCTCCTCGGCCAGGGCGCCAAGTCCTGGTACGTGTACCTGCTGCACACGCCGGTGCTGCCCGAGCTGGCCTGGCGCGGCCCCCTGGGCAAGCAGTGGCCGAAGATCCTCCAGCGGATCGAGAAGGTGCCCGCGGGCGCGTACCCGACCCCGTCGCTGCCCTCCGACGCGGCGCACGGCGCCTGGCTGTACCGCGACAACGTACGGCCCCGGATCGCCCGTCCCCGCGAGGACGCGTTCGCGCACGCGCCCGTGCAGCTCGTCACTCCCCTCGGGGACGCCTTCCTCTCCGAGCGGCTCTACGACGAGCTGGAGACGTGGGCCCCGCGGCTGGTGCGCCGCACCCTCCCGGCCAAGCACTGGGTTCCGCGGACGCGCCCCGACCAACTGGCCGCCTGGATATCCGAGTTCGTGACGGCCAACGAGGGCCGCGAGGCCGGGACGCCCGCCCCCGAGCCGGCGGCCACCGGCAAGTACGCCGACCGGTTCGGCGGGCAGCTGGTGCTGGTCACCGGCGCGGGCAGCGGCATCGGACGGGCCACCGCCTTCGCCTTCGCCGAGGCGGGCGCGCGCGTGGTGGCCGTCGACCGGGACGCCGAGGCGGCGACCCGTACGGCGGAGATGTCCCGGCTGATCGGCTCACCCGCGGCCTGGGCCGAGACGGTCGACGTCTCCGACGAGCAGGCCATGGAGAAGCTCGCCGACAAGGTCGCCGCCGAGTACGGCGTGGTGGACGTGCTGGTGAACAACGCCGGGATCGGACTGTCCGGCTCCTTCTTCGACACCACACCGGAGGACTGGAAGAAGGTCCTCGACGTCAATCTGTGGGGCGTGATCCACGGCTGCCGGCTCTTCGGCAGGCAGATGGCCGAGCGCGGGCAGGGCGGCCACATCGTCAACACCGCTTCGGCGGCGGCGTACCAGCCCTCGAAGGCGCTGCCCGCCTACAGCACCTCCAAGGCGGCCGTCCTGATGCTCAGCGAGTGTCTGCGCGCGGAGCTGGCCGGGCAGGGCATCGGCGTCTCGGCGATCTGCCCGGGCTTCGTCAACACCAACATCACCTCGACCGCCCGCTTCGCCGGGGTCGACGCGACCGAGGAGAAGCGGCGCCAGAAACGGTCGGCGCGGTTGTACGGGCTGCGCAACTACCCGCCGGAGAAGGTCGCCGACGCGATCCTGCGCGCGGTCGTCCGCAACGAGGCACTCGTGCCGGTCACCCCGGAGGCGCGCGGCGCCCACCTCATGCACCGCTTCGCGCCCAGGGCGCTGCGCGCCATCGCCCGGATGGAGCCGAAGCTGTGACCGGGCGACCGAGCGACGCGGCGGACGCGGCCGGCAGCTCGGCGGCCGACAGCTCCGCGAACGGCGGGTCCGTGAACGGCGGGTCCGTGAACGGCGGGTCCGTGAGCGACAGCTCCGGGAACGGCGGTCACCACGCGATCGTCCCGAGACGGGTGTCCTTCGACTGGGAGGACACCCCGCTGCACTGGATCCCGGACGAGCCCACCGCCACCCACGTCATCAATGTGCTGCATCTGCTGCTCCCGGCCGGGGAGCGGTGGTTCGTGAGGGTCCTCAAGGAGGCACTGCCGCTCGTTCGCGACCCCGAACTCCGCAAGGACGTCAAGGGGTTCATGGGCCAGGAGGCCACGCACAGCGTGCAGCACGCGTACGTCCTCGACCACCTCGCCGCCCAGCGGCTCGACACCTCCGACTTCACCCGGCACGTCGACTTCCTCTTCGAGAAGCTGCTCGGCGAACAGCCTCCCCTGCGGGTACCGGTCCCGGCCCGGGAGTGGCTGCGCTTCCGGCTGTCGATGGTCGCGGCGATCGAGCAGTTCACGGCGGTCCTGGGCGACTGGGTGCTGACGGCCGAGGGCCTGGACCTCGCCGACGCCGACGAGGTCATGCTCGACCTGCTGCGCTGGCACGGCGCCGAAGAGGTCGAGCACCGCGCGGTGGCCTTCGACCTGTACCAGCACTGCGGCGGCGAGGGCGCGCCGCGGTACGCCCGGCGGATCGCGGGCATGGCCGTCACCGCACCGATGATGCTGTACATGTGGATTTGGGGGGCCGCCTATCTGATCCGCAACGACCCCCGTCTCGCGGGCCGCCTGCGCTACTCGCTCGCTGCCCACAACAAGGCCGTCCACAAAGGGCTGTTGCCCACCTGGAAGGAGCTCGGCGCGGCCATACCGCGCTATCTGCGGCGGTCGTACCATCCGTCGAAGGAGGGCTCGCTGCTCAGAGCCGTCGAGTATCTGGCGCAGTCACCCGCGGCGCGATCGGCGGTGGGGGCGATCGGGCGGGCGGCCTCATAGGCCCCAGGGCGGAGGGCGGGAGAGATGAGCGACGAGCCGGGCGGGGTCGCGTACCGCATCGAGGACCTGGCGCACCACAGCGGCGCCACGGTCCGGACGATCCGCGCCTACCAGGACCGCGGGCTGCTGCCCCGCCCCGAGCGGCGCGGCCGCGCCAATGTGTACGCGGACGCCCATCTGGCGCGGCTTCGGCAGATCGCCGATCTCCTCGACCGCGGCTACACACTGGCCTCGATCAAGGAACTCCTGGAGGCCTGGGACGCGGGCCGGGGCCTCGGCGGGATACTCGGTCTGGTCGCGGAGGTCGACGGCCCGTGGACCGACGAGGAGGCCGCCCGGATCTCCCGGGCCGAGCTGGACGAGCGGTTCGGCGGCAGCCCCGACGACGCCGCGGTGGCGGACGCGGTCGAGCTCGGCGTGCTGGAGCCGGTTCCGGGCGAGGAGGGCACCTTCGTCGTTCCGAGCCCTCAAGAGCTGTCCGCGGCAGTCGAGTTGCACATGGCGGGCGTTCCGCTGTCCGCGATCTCCGGCCACCTCAGGGAGTTGAGGGGTCAGGTCGAGCACATCGCCTCCCGCTTCCTGGAGTTCACCACGGAGCACGTCTTCGCGCGTTATCTCGGGGAGCATCCGCCGAGCGACGCGGAAGCGGCCGAGGCGGCCTCGCTCGTCCGGCGGCTGCGACCGCTCGCGCAGCAGACCGTGGACGCCGAACTGGCCCGTGCCATGCGGCTCTTCGCCACCCGCCATCTGAGCAGGCACCTCGCGGCGGGGCCGTCTCCGATGGACCAGGAGAACGTGCGAACGGTGGGGATCTCCGCAGGGACAATGCGTGCCGTGGAGAGCCTGGTTGGCGCGGAGCACGCCTCCGAGTTCGTCACCGCCGCCGCCGAACGAGAGCTGCAGACACGCACGTTGGACCGGCTGGCCGCAAACAGCGCCCACCACAGCATTGTTGACGAAATACCGTAAAACACCTGCGTGTTGTCCACAGATTCGTCAATTCCCCTGTGGATAACAGGACTTGGCTGTGGACCAAACCTCCGGATCAAAATCAAATGCGTGATCCGTCTCTCGCCAGGCACGCTGGGGAGATGAAGGAACAGACGGATGGACGGACGCAGAAACGAACTCGGGGACAGACCCGTGGACAGGCGGAGGGGCGGACGGATGAGCAGGCGGATGAGCGGATGAACGGACAGGCGGATGATCGGATGGACGAAAGACGCACCGTGAAGGTGTCGAAGTACCTCTCGAAGCATCTGCGGCATCAGCCCGAGCGGATCGGCCTCACGCTCGGCGAGGGCGGCTGGGTCGAGATCGACACACTCATCGCCGCGGCGGCCGCGCACGGCTTTCGTTTCACCCGCGACGAGCTCGATCACGTGGTGGCCCACAACGACAAGCGCCGCTTCGCCGTCGAGGGGACCCGGATCCGGGCCAGTCAGGGCCACTCCGTCGAGGTCGACCTCGGGCTGCCCCCGGCGACCCCGCCGGCCTACCTCTACCACGGCACCGTGGCCCCCCACCTGGACGCGATCCGCGCCGAGGGCCTGAAGCCCATGAACCGGCACGACGTACACCTGTCGCCGGACCGGGAGACCGCCACCCGAGTCGGCGCCCGCCGCGGCCGCCCGGTCGTGCTCTCCGTGGACTCGGCGGCCATGCACCGCGACGGCCATGTCTTCCGGGTCAGCGCCAACGGCGTCTGGCTGACGGAGGGCGTACCCCCGCGATACCTGCGGTTTCCCGGGCCGCGCTGATCCGGGGGCAGCGGTGCCGCCGGGCGGGGACGGCATCGAGGCGGGCCACGATCACGCTCCGGCTGCGCTTACGCTCGACACATGAGTCTGCGTCTGAGCACCGTGATCCTGCCGTACGTCCGCTGGCACGAGGGCGGGCGTTCCGCGTGGCAGCGTGCGGAGCAACTCGGCTTCCACACCGCGTTCACCTACGACCATCTGTCCTGGCGGACCTTCCGCGACGGCCCGTGGTTCGGGGCCGTGCCGACCCTGACCGCGGCGGCCGCCGTCACCGACCGGCTGCGCCTCGGCACCCTCGTGACCTCGCCGAACTTCCGCCACCCGGTGACCCTCGCCAAGGAACTGATCTCCCTCGACGACATCTCGAACGGCCGGATCACGCTGGGCATCGGCGCCGGCGGCACCGGCTTCGACGCCACCGCGCTCGGCCAGGACCCGTGGACCCCGCGTGAGCGCGCCGACCGCTTCGGCGAGTTCGTACCGCTGCTCGACCGGCTCCTCACCGAGGAGTCCGTCTCGTACGGCGGCAATTTCTACTCGGCGCACGAGGCCCGCAACATCCCGGGCTGTGTCCAGCGCCCCCGGCTGCCGTTCGCGGTGGCCGCCACCGGCCCGCGCGGACTGAGGCTCGCCGCCCGTCACGGACAGGCGTGGGTGACGACCGGCGACCCGAAGCTGTACGAGACGGGCACCCCCGAGCAGTCGGTTCAAGCCATTCGCGGGCAGGTCACCAAGGTGGCCGACGCCTGTGCCGAGGTCGGCCGGGACGCGGCGGAGCTCGACAAGGTCCTGCTGACCGGCTTCACCCCCGACCGGAGCCACCCGCTGGAGTCACTCGACGCGTTCGTCGACTTCGCGGGCCGGCACAAGGAGCTGGGCTTCACCGACATCGTGATCCACTGGCCGATCCCCGACTCGGACTTCGCCGCCGACGAGAAGGTCTTCGAGCGGATCGCCCTGGAGGCGGTTGCCCAGCTGACCTGAGACCGGGCTGCCGCGAGCCCGGGTTCGACAGGGTGTAACGGCGCTGGTGAGGACGGTAACCACTCAAGTGTGCGGACCGCCGCACGGCCGTGCGCGCATATGCGGGAGAATGAGCGCGTGACCTCAGCGACTCGCCGGCCCGAGACCCCGGCCTCCACCGTCCCGCCCCGGCTGATCGCCACGGACCTCGACGGCACCTTGTTGCGCGACGACAAATCGGTGTCCGACCGCACGATCGCCGCCCTCGCCGCCGCCGAACAGGCCGGCATCGAGGTCTTCTTCGTCACCGGCCGCCCGGCCCGCTGGATGGACGTCGTCAGCGACCACGTCCACGGGCACGGCCTGGCGATCTGCGGCAACGGCGCCGCCGTGGTCGACCTGCACGGCGGCCCCGGCGCCCACCGTTTCGTCAAGATCCGCGAACTGGCGCCCGACATCGCCCTCGACGTCATCCAGGTGCTGCGTTCCGCCGCGCCCGGCACCGTGTGCGCCGTCGAGCGGACGTACGGCCTCCACCTCGAACCGGGCTACCCCCTGATGCACATGGAGCCGCCGGAGATCGTCGCGCCCGCCGAGAAGCTCCTCGCCGAGGACGCTCTGGACGCCGATCAGCCGGTGCTGAAGGTGCTCGCGTTCCACCCGGACATGGACCCGGACGACTTCCTCACCGTCGCCCGCCCGGCCATCGGCGACCGGGCCAACGTGACCCGGTCGAGCCCCAGCGCCCTTCTGGAGATCAGCGGCCCCGGCGTCTCCAAGGCCAGCACCCTCGCGCTGTGCTGCTCCGAGCGCGGTATCTCCCCCGAGGAGGTCGTCGCCTTCGGTGACATGCCGAACGACGTCGAGATGCTCACCTGGGCCGGCCGGTCGTACGCGATGGGCAACGCCCACCCCGCCGTGATCGCCGCCGCCTCCGGTCGCACGGTCGCCAACAACGAGGACGGGGTGGCGGTCGTGATCGAGCAGATCGTGGCAGCCCGGGCGTAGCCACCCGACCAGGCCGACCCCGGGGCCTCCGGCAGACCCGCCGCAGGCCCCGCGGGGTCGCCCCGCGGCACCGCCGTGAAGCCTCCATGGGCCTACACGTCGACCCCGTGCTCCGCGAGCCACGGCACCGGGTCGATCGCCGATCCCAGCTCCGGCGTCACCCGCACCTCGAAGTGCAGATGCGGGCCGGTCGAGTTGCCGGACGTGCCCGACTGCCCGATCCACTGCCCCGTCGACACCCGCTGCCCCTGGTCGACGGTGACGGCCGCGAGATGCGCGTACTGCGTGTAGTAGCCGCCGGGGTGCTCGACCACGACCTCGATACCGAAGGCACCGCCACAGGACACCTTCACCACCCGGCCCGCCCCGACCGCCCGCACCGGTGTGCCGATGGGCACCGCGAAGTCCTGTCCGGTGTGCCGGTGCGCCCAGCGCTCGCCCCCGCTGCCGAAGCCCGCGGAGAGCTCGTACGTCTCCACCGGCGCGACCCACGCACGCGTGGAGTCCAGCGGCGGCTGGTCGAGACGGACCGCACCACGGCAGGCGCCCGCCGCCACCGAGGCGTCCGCCCGGCTCTGCAGCACCGACCGCGCCTCGTCGAGCTTCGCGTCGATGGTCCGCTTGATCTCGGCGAGTTCACCGTTGCGCTTCTCCAGCGCCTGCCACTCCGCCTGGGCCTTCGCCTCGTCCGCGGCGAGCCGGTCCTCGGCGCGCCGGCTCTTCGCGACCGCGTTGGCGACCGCCAGATCCGCTCTCCACACGGCACGCTGACCACGCATCAGATCATCGGGGTCCTGCGCGAACAGGATCTGTGCCGTGTAGGGCAGCCCGCCACCCTGCCGGTACTGGGCCCGCGCGATACGGCCCAGGTCCTGGTGCAGCACCGCGATCTCCTGCCGCTCCCGCGTGAGGAGCCACTCGGTCCGCTCGGCCCGGCCGCGCTGCGCCTCGGCATCCCGCCGCCCCGCCTCGTACTGCCGCGTCGCCACGGAGGCGTCCTCGTACAGCCGCGCCACCTGGGTGCTGACGCCGGGGTCCGCGCCGTCTCCCTCGGCCACCGTCGGCTGGGCCGCGAGGACGGCCAGCGCGCACAACAGCGCCGGTACGAACAGGGGATGGCGACGAGAAGAGCGCATGACAGCGATCGTGACCCGCGCCTTCGGACCCGGCCTGTTGAAGGGGTGCACCTGGGGGACGGAACGTCACGAATGGCCCAGGGCCGGGCCGAACGGCCCCCTCTCGGCGGCCCGTGACGTCGGTCCCGGTGACGGCGGCTCCCGCAACGGCGGGGCGGACCGGACCAGGGCCGTTCGCACCGTCCGCGGAGGACGCCCGGCCGTGGCTCGCGCGAGAGCGCCGAACAGACCCCCTGCACAAGGGGATTCAGTGCGGCACCTGCCACACCACCGTCGTACCGCCGCCGCCCTCGCCGATCCCCGGCCCGTACCAACTGGCGCCGCCCAGCGACTCGGCACGCCGCTCGAGGTTCCTCAGGCCGCTGCGCCGGCCGCCGTCGGGGATGCCGACGCCGTCGTCCGCGACGGTGAGGCGCACGCCCGGCCGCCTGTCCGGCAGGAGGACGGTCGCGTCGACGGAGACCTCGATACGGGAGGACCCCGCGTGCCGGAAGGCGTTGGAGAGGGCTTCTCGCAGCGCGGCGATGAGGTTCTTGCCGGTGAGTTCGCCGACCAGCGTGTCGACGGGCCCGGTGAAGCGGTGCCCGGGCTTGAAGCCGAGGGGCACGGCGGCCATGTTGATCTCGCGCAGGACGCGGGTGCGCAGCCCGGACGGCACCTCGGCGGGACCCTGCTGGAGCGCGAAGATCGCGGTGCGGATCTCCTGGATGGTGACGTCGAGTTCGTCGACCGCCTTGCCGACGCCCCGCTGCACCTCGGGCACGTTCGACCGGCGCTGCGCGCTCTCCAGCATCATCCCGGTGGCGAACAGCCGCTGGATGACCAGGTCGTGCAGGTCGCGGGCGATCCGGTCGCGGTCCTCGTACACCGCGAGCCGTTCCCGGTCGCGCTGTGTCTCGGCCATCATCAGCGCCAGCGCGGCCTGCGAGGCGAACTGCGCGGCGAGGGTCCGCTCGCTCTCCGTGAACGGGCGCCCTTCGCGGGTTCGCGGGGTGACGAGGGCCCCGAGGACCCGGCCGTCGCTCTGCAGGGGGAGCATCATGACGGGCCCGTACGCACGGGCGAGGTCCAGGGGCATGCGCGGGTCGACGGCCGCGTCCTCCACGAACACCGGCCGCCCGGCGCAGACTTCGGCGACCAGCTCGCTCTCCGGCGGGACGACCACGCCGAGCACCCTCGAAGGGTGTTCCGAGGCGACCGCGACGATCTCCAGGCCCCCCTCCTCGGCGGGCAGCAGCACGATCCCGGCCGCCGAACCGGAGAGCCGGCGCGCCTGTTCGGCGACGACCTGCAACGCCTCCTCGGTGTCGCCGCCCGCCAGAAGCGCGGTGGTGACGGCCACCGAGCCGTCGATCCAGCGCTCACGCTGCTGCGCCGCCTCGTACAGACGGGCGTTGCCGATGGCGATGCCCGCCTCCGCGGCCAGCACCCGGAGCATGTCGAGGTCGTGGTCGCCGAAGGTCCCGCCGTCACGCTTCTCGGCGAGATACAGATTGCCGAAGATCTCCCCCTGCACCCGGATCGGCACTCCGAGAAAGCTGTGCATCGGTGGATGTCCGGCCGGGAACCCGCAGGAGCGCGGGTCGTCGGTCAGGTTCGTGAGCAGCACCGGATCCGAGGCCCGGATGAGCGCCCCCAGGATCCCCTTGTGGCCGTCGGGCATGCGTCCGATCCGTCGGGCGGTCGCCTCGTCGACGCCGTGATGGACGAAGTCCGCGAGGGCCTCCCCGCTCTCGGCCACGACCCCGATGGCCGCGTATCGAGCGTCCGTGAGTTCGGCCGCGGTCTCACAGATCCGGTTCAGCGTGGAGTGCAGTTCCAGTCCTGATCCGACCGATCGCATCGCCTCCAGCAACCGCGGCACCCGTGCGGTCAGCTCGACGGGCAGCCCTCGCAGGCCACGGACCACCGGGTCCGCCGCCGCCGTCCCGCCGCTCGGGGCGGGGGAGTCTGGGGCTGCTGACATGCCTTGAGCCTAGTTAGTCCTATTTGCAAGGGAAAGTCGGGCCTCGGGAGAGGCCAGAGCCCGGAACCCTGCCCACCGTCCCTCGCCCACCGCGCATGACGCAGGGCGTCCCTCGCCCACCGCTGACGACGCATGGCGCATCGCTTACCGCCTGTCGCCTACCGCGCATCGCGCGTCGCCCAGCGCGCGTCGCCCAGCGCGCGTCGCCCAGCGCGCGTCGCCCGGCGCGCTCATCACCCACGACCTGCCCGTACCGCGCTCAGCGAGCCGCCGCGCCCACCAGCAGATCTCCCGCGGTCTCCCGCTTCACCATCTCCCGCAGCGGTCCCTCGACGGCCGACAGCTCCGCGAACGCTCCACGCTGGACCACGCGCCCCTCCGCGAGCACGATCACCTCGTCCACCGCGTCGAGCCCGGCCAGCCGGTGAGTGATCAGCAGGGTCGTACGGCCCTCGGTGGCGGCCAGCAGATCCGCGGTGAGGGCGTCGGCCGTCGGCAGGTCGAGATGTTCCGCCGGCTCGTCGAGAACGAGGACCGGAAAATCGGCGAGCAGCGCGCGAGCCAGCGCGAGTCGCCGGCGCTGACCGCCGGACAGCCGTGCCCCGTGCTCACCGATCAGGGTGTCGAGCCCGTCGGGCAGCCCGTCCACCCAGTCGAGGAGCCGGGACCGCCCGAGCGCGTCGCGCAGTTCGCCCTCGGTCGCGTCCTTGCGGGCGAGCAGCAGGTTCTCACGCACGGTGCTGTCGAAGAGGTGCGCGTCCTGGGCGCACAGTCCGACCAGCCGGCGCACGGCGTCCCCGTCCATCCCGTAGGCGTCCGCGCCGCCCAGCGTGTACGCCCCCGCTTCCGTGTCCAGGAACCGCAGCAGCACCTGCGCGAGCGTCGTCTTGCCGGCTCCGGAGGTACCGACCACGGCGATCCTGTGGCCCTCTTCAAGGGTCAGGTCGAGGCCGGCCAGCGCGTCCCGGTCCTGTCCCGCGTGCCGGGCCCGGAGCCCCTCCACTCGGAGCGGGAACGGCGACACGGGCGCCGGTCGCGGCTGTTCGGGTTCGCGTACGGGATCGGCGGCGTCCAGCACCTCGTACACACGCTCCGCGCTCTTGCGCACCCGCTGCCGGTACTGGACGGCGAGCGGCAGCCCCATGACCGCCTCGAAGGCGGCCAGCGGTGTGAGGACGACGACGGCCATCACCACACCGTTCAGACGCCCGGCGGCGACCGCCTGGGCGCCCACGAAGGCGGTCGCGGTGACGGTGAGCCCGGACACGAGCGCCGTGAGTCCGTCGCCGAGGGCGGTCGCGGTGGCGGCTCGCGAGGCGATGCGGGTGAGCAGGTTGTCGGCCCGCCGTGTCTCCGCGATACGGGCGGGCAGTGCGCCCGCGACGGTCAATTCGGCGGTCCCGGTGAGCAGATCGGCCACCTGGGTCGCGAGAGCACCGCGTGCGGGCGCCAGCCGTCGCTCGGCGCGGCGCGCCACGGCGCCGGTCACCGACGGAACGCCGACAGCGGCCGCCAGCAGACCGACGGCGAGCGCGGCACCGGCCTCGGGCAGCAGCCAGGCGGTGAATCCGACGGAGGCGGCGGACACCAGCACCGCCGCTCCGGCCGGCAGCAGCCACCGCAGCCAGTAGTCCTGCAGGGCGTCCACGTCGGCGACGAGTCGGGACAGCAGATCGCCGCGCCGGGTGGCCCGCAGTCCGGCGGGCGCGAGCCGTTCCAGACGCCGGTAGACGGCGACCCGCGTATCGGCCAGCATCCGCAGCACGGCGTCGTGCGACACGAGCCGTTCCGCGTACCGGAAGACCGCCCGGCCGATGCCGAACGCCCGGGTGGCCGTCACCGCCACCATCAGATAGAACACCGGCGGCTGCTGCGACGCCCGCGAGATGAGCCACCCGGATGTGGCCATCAGACCGACGGCGCTCCCGAGCGCGAGGCTGCCGAGGACCACGGCGAGGGCCAGCGGCCTCCGTCGGGGAACCGCCATGGCCCGGACGCGGGCGAGCACTCCGGCCCGGCCCCGGGACGTCGGAGCGAGTTCTTCGCCGCCGGCCGAGGGCAGGCCTTCCGGCTCGACTCCCCGCGGCGGCTGTGTGCGGCCCTGTTCCGCAGAGCCGGGGACCTCAACCGGGAGCGCGGGTTCCAACCGCGCTGCACCGGACGCGGCGGCTTCCAGGCGCACCACCCGGTCCGCCACCCCCAGCAACGCCGGCCGGTGTACGACCAGCAGGACGGTCCGCCCCACGGCGAGCCGCCGCACCGCCGCGACGACCTCGGCCTCGGTCGCCCCGTCGAGCGAGGCCGTCGGCTCGTCGAGAAGCAGCACGGGCCGGTCCGCGAGGAACGCCCGGGCGAGTGCGAGGCGTTGGCGCTGACCGGCCGACAGCCCGGCGCCGTCCTCGCCGAGGACCGTGTCGGCCCCGTCGGGCAGCGCGTCGACGAATCCGGCCGCGCCCGCGTCGACGAGGGCCCTACGCAGCGCCGCGTCGTCCGCGTCGGGCCGCGCCAGCCGTACGTTCTCGGTGATGGTTCCGGCGTACAGGTGCGGCCGTTGCGGCACCCAGGCGATCTTTGAGCGCCACTCCGCGAGATCGGCTTCGGCGAGATCGACTCCCCCGGCACGGGCCCGGCCCGCGGTGGGCTCCACGAACCCGAGCAGAACGCTCAGCAGCGTCGACTTGCCCACTCCGCTGGGCCCGACCAGGGCGACCGTCTCACCGGGTCCGACCGTGAAGGAGACGTCCGCGACCGCGTCCGCGGAGCGCCCCGGGTACCGCACGGTCACGCCCTCCAAGGCGATTTCCCCCGCGGGCACGTGCAGCGAACCGGTCCTCGGCGCCGGGGTCTCCAGCACCGAGAAGATCTCTTCGGCCGCCGCGAGCCCCTCGGCGGCTGCGTGGTATTGGGCTCCCACCTGGCGCAGCGGGAGATAGGCCTCGGGTGCCAGCACGAGGATGACGAGTCCCACGTACAGGTCCATCTCGCCATGAACGAGCCGCATTCCGATGGTCACCGCGACCAGCGCGACCGAGATGGTGGCGAGCAGTTCCAGGGCGAAGGACGACAGGAAGGCGATCCGCAGCGTCCGCATGGTCGCCTGCCGGTACTCGCCGGTGA
This sequence comes from Streptomyces sp. NPDC060027, assembly GCF_042737005.1. Classification (NCBI taxonomy): domain Bacteria; kingdom Bacillati; phylum Actinomycetota; class Actinomycetes; order Kitasatosporales; family Streptomycetaceae; genus Streptomyces; species Streptomyces sp. NPDC060027. Next base: position 8,971 of record NZ_JBHWVI010000122.1, on the reverse strand, counting down.
TCTTCCGGATCGACTCCGCCTGCGCCTTGGCCCGGCCGAACACCTTGAGGGTGGGCAGTCCCGCGACGACGTCCAGGAAGTGTCCGGACAGGCGGGACAGCATCCGCCACTGGCGGTCCATCTGGGTGCGGGTGGCCCAGCCGATCAGCACCATGAACAGGGGGATCAGCGGCAGGGTGCCGGCGATGATCGCCGCCGACATCCAGTCCTCGGTGACGATGCGCGCCAGTACGGCCACCGGAACCACCACCGCGAGTCCCAGCTGCGGCAGATAGCGGGAGAAGTAGTCGTCGAGCGCGTCCACTCCCCGCGTCGCGAGGGCGACCAGCGAGCCCGTCCGCTGGCCGCTGAGCCACCCGGGTCCGAGGGAAGAGGCCCGCTCCAGCAGCCGCCCCCTCAGCTCCGACTTGACCGCGGCGCTCGCCCGGTGCGCCGCGAGCTCGGTGAGCCAGGCCACCACCGCCCGCCCGATCGCCACGATCGCCAGCAGCGTCAGAGGGGTGCGGAGTTCGGTGACGGAGAGACCGTGCTGGAAGGCGCCGACCACCACTTCGGCGATGAGCATCGCTTGGGCGATGATCAGCGCCGCTCCGGCAACACCCAGCCCCACGACCGCCCCGAGGAAGAGGCGGGTGGCTCGGGCGTACCGAAGCAGACGCGGATCGATTGGTTTCACGTGAAACACACCCCTGGCTCATCAGGCATGTTTCACGCGAAACATGCCACTACGTCGGAATCAGTGCGACACATCCACGGCGATGTGCTGCGTACCGATGCGCTTGCGGAACACCCAGTAGGTCCAGCTCTGGTAGAGCAGGACGATCGGCGTGGCGATCGCGGCGCACCAGGTCATGATCTTCAGGGTGTACGGGCTCGACGAGGCGTTGGTGACCGTGAGGCTCCAGTCCTCGTTGAGCGAGGACGGCATGACGTCCGGGAAGAGCGAGAGGAAGAGCATCGCGACGGCGGCCACGATGGTGACCCCCGAAAGCATGAAGGCCCACCCCTCACGCCCGCCATTGACCGCCACCAGCGCCCCGACCAGGGCTGCCACGGCCACCACCAGCGCGACCAGGGACGCGCCGTCACCGTTCTCGACCTGGGTCCAGAGCAGGAAGATCAGCGCCAGCACGGCCGTGGCCAGGCCGACTTGCAGCGCCTGCTTCCGCGCCCGCTCCCGGATGTCGCCGACCGTCTTGAGGCCGACGAATACGGCACCGTGGAAGGTGAACAGTGTCAGCGTGACCAGACCGCCGAGAAGCGCGTACGGGTTGAGCAGGTCCCAGAAGGTGCCCACGTACTCGAAGTTCCGGTCGATCTTCACTCCGCGCACGATGTTGCCGAAGGCCACACCCCACAGGAACGCCGGGATCAGGGAGGTCCAGAAGATCGCCGTCTCCCAGTTGCGCTGCCAGTGCTCCTCGGAGCGCTTCGCCCGGTATTCGAAGGCGACACCGCGCACGATCAGACAGACCAGGATGATCAGCAGGGGCAGATAGAAGCCCGAGAAGAGCGTCGCGTACCACTCGGGGAAGGCCGCGAAGGTCGCGCCGCCGGCCGTGAGCAGCCACACCTCATTGCCGTCCCACACGGGACCGATCGTGTTGATCAGCACCCGCTTCTCGGTGCGGTCGCGGGCCAGCAGCTTGGTGAGGATGCCGACTCCGAAATCAAAGCCCTCCAGGAAGAAGTAGCCGATCCAGAGGACCGCGATGAGGACGAACCAGACGTCGTGAAGTTCCATGACTCAGCAGCTCCCTGAGCCTAGTAGGAGAAGGCCATCGGCTTGTCGGCGTCACTGGAGTCGCCGCCGATCTTGGTGGGCGGGTTGAGGTCGGACTCGGTGAGCTCGGGGGGCCCTGCCTTGACGTACTTCGCGAGCAGTTTGACCTCGACGATGGCGAGAACCGCGTAGAGCAGCGTGTAGACGGTCATCGACGTGATGACCTCGCCCTGCGAAACGCTGGGGGAGACCCCGAACCGCGTCTGCAGAACGCCGTACACGACCCACGGCTGGCGGCCCATCTCGGTGAAGATCCAGCCCCAGGAGTTGGCGATCAGCGGGAAGCCCAGGGTCCAGATGGCGATGCGCCAGCCCCACTTGGTGAGCTTCGGGCTCAGTGCCTTGTTCTTGAACAGGACCAGATGCGGCGCCTCGTCCTCGCCGACCCTCAGGTGCTGCGGCAGCATGAACTTCTTGCGGGTCAGCCAGAGTCCGACCACGCCGATCAGGAAGGACGCCATACCGAAGCCGATCATCCAGCGGAACGCCCAGAAGGTGACCGGAATGATGGGGCGGTAGTCGCCGGGGCCGTACTTCTCCTGCTCGGCCTTGTTGGTGTCGTTGATGCCGGGGACGTACGAGTTGAAGTCGTCGTCGGCGAGGAACGACAGTATCCCCGGGATGGACAGCTCGACGGTGTTGTGGCCCTTGCTGACATCCCCGTACGCGAAGATCGAGAACGGCGCGGAGTCCTGACCGTCCCACAGCGCCTCGGCGGCGGCCATCTTCATCGGCTGCTGCTTGAACATGATCTTGCCGAGGGTGTCGCCGCTGATCGCCGTGAGCAGACCGGCGATGACGACGGTGATGAGGCCGAGCCGCAGCGAGGTCTTCATGACGGCGACATGCCGCTTGCGGGCCAGGTGGATCGCGGCGATGCCCACCATGAAGGCGCCGCCCGTCAGGAAGGCCGCCGTGAGGGTGTGGAACGCCTGGGCCAGTGCGGTGTTCTGGGTCAGCACGTGCCAGAAGTCGGTGAGTTCGGCGCGGCCCTTCGCCTTGTTGATCCGGTAGCCGACGGGGTGCTGCATCCACGAGTTGGCCGCGAGGATGAAGTACGCCGACAGGATCGTGCCGATGGAGACCATCCAGATGCAGGCGAGGTGGAGCTTCTTCGGGAGCCTGTCCCAGCCGAAGATCCACAGCCCGATGAAGGTGGACTCGAAGAAGAAGGCGATCAGGGCCTCGAAGGCGAGCGGGGCTCCGAAGATGTCGCCGACGAACCGCGAGTAGGCGGACCAGTTCATGCCGAACTGGAACTCCTGCACGATGCCGGTGACGACACCCATCGCAATGTTGATCAGGAACAGCTTGCCCCAGAACTTGGTGGCCTTGAGGTACTTCTGGTTCTCCGTGCGCACCCAGGCTGTCTGCAAGCCGGCGACGAGGGCGGCGAGCGAGATCGTCAGGGGAACGAAGAGGAAGTGGTAGACGGTGATAATGCCGAACTGCCATCGCGCCAGAGTCTCCGGCGCCAAAGCCAATTCCACGTCGTCAGTCTCCTTACGTCGCCGTGGTCACAGCGGCAGCAGTTTGCCCGCTGCATCGCAGACATCACGGGAGGAACAGGACACGCTTGTGAACGCGTTCACATTCACAAGCAATTATGACGCATGCCCGTTCGATGGGTGAGGGGTGGGGGGTCCTTCAGCGGAACCGATGGCCCCGACCGGTAGGGACCGGTCGCCCCATGGCGTGCGCGAGGCTTCCCGGCCCTTCCCGCCGTGATCTCCCGGATCCACGGGCGGAGTGCTGCGGCCCACAGGCCGGACGGACTCGCGGGTTCCGCCGGATGCGCGTCCTACGGACCACCGCCACCGGGCCCACGGGCACCTCACCGCGACCCTCGACGCCCCGACCGCCCTCCCCCGGACACCACCGGGATCGCGCTCACGCCGAAGGGCCCCGTACGCGGGGAACGCGCACGGGGCCCTTTCCGGCTCGCGGGCGGACGCCCCGGAGACCTCGGGCGGGCGCTCCGCCGGACGACTACAGCTCCTTGCGGAAACTCTCGGTCGCCTTCAGGAAGATGTCGTTCGCCTCGGTCTCGCCGATGGTGACGCGGACGCCCTCGCCGGCGAACGGACGCACGACGACACCGGCCTGCTCGCAGTGGGCGGCGAAGTCGAGGGTGCGCTCCCCCAGACGCAGCCACACGAAGTTGGCCTGCGTCTCGGGCACGGTCCAGCCCTGACCGCGCAGCGCGTCGACCACCCGGGTGCGCTCGGAGACCAGCGAGCCGACCCGGCCGAGCAGTTCGTCCTCGGCGCGCAGGCTCGCCACGGCGGCGTCCTGGGCCAGCTGGCTCACGCCGAACGGCACCGCCGTCTTGCGCAGCGCCGCCGCCACCGGCTCATGAGCGATCGCGAAGCCGACCCGGAGACCGGCCAGCCCGTACGCCTTGGAGAAGGTGCGCAGCACACAGACGTTGGGCCGGTCGCGGTAGATCGCCACGCCGTCCGGCACCTCGACATCACGGATGAACTCGCGGTACGCCTCGTCCAGGACGACCAGCACGTCGCTCGGCACCCGGTCCAGGAACCGCTCCAGCTCGGCCCGGCGCACCACCGTGCCGGTCGGGTTGTTCGGGTTGCAGAGGAAAATCAGCCGGGTGCGGTCGGTGATGGCCTCGGCCATCGCGTCCAGGTCGTGCACATCGCCCGGGGTCAGCGGCACCTTCACCGAGGTCGCCCCGCTGATCTGCGTGATGATCGGGTACGCCTCGAAGGACCGCCAGGCGTAGATGACCTCGTCACCGGGACCGCTCGTGGCCTGCAGCAGCGACTGGGCGACACCGACCGAGCCGGTGCCGGTCGCCAGGTGGGAGACGGGGACGCCGAACCGGTCCGCCAGCTCGTTCATCAACCCGGTGCACGCCATGTCCGGGTAGCGGTTGAACGACCCGGTCGCCGCCGTGACGCTCTCGATCACCCCGGGCAGCGGCGGATACGGGTTCTCGTTGGAGGACAGCTTGTACGCCACGGCACCGGCCGCGGCAGGCTTGCCGGGCTTGTAGGTGGGGATACCCGCCAGCTCCGCACGCAGCTTGGGGCTCGTCTCGCTCACCGCAGTCCTCCTCGTGACCACCAGCGGCTCATGACGACCACCGGCTACCAATGCTTCTCACCTTATGAGGATTCGGCGCCGCTGCGAATGGCCTGTGGACAACCGAACACCACCTTGTGTCCGACCAGGTGATCATTCACATACGCGGGACCCGGCCGTCCGCGTCGCACGACCGGCGGTCATCCGCTTACGAAGTCGTACGAAAAGGGGGCGCGCCGACAGCTACCACATGCGCCGGTGGCTCGCGCCGTGGCGCGCATCCCTCGTACAGGTGAGTTGAGACCTCTTCGAGACATGGCCCACTTGGCAGGCCCATGCGCGCCGACAAGTCACGTCCTGGCATGGGATCGTTCAACTACCTTCAATTCCAAGGGAGTTAGCCCATCTCGATCATGCAGAAACGTGCCTGTCAACGCGTGCATATGCGTCCGCACTACCCCACCGCATGAGCCCTACTATCGGCTCGCCATGACAGCAGCAGGGAAGCACCAGGTGAGCCGGGCGGAGACCTCCCGCCGAGGCGGTCGGCCGGGCCGGGCGGGCATCAGAGACGTGGCCGCGGCAGCAGGGGTCTCCATCACGACTGTGTCCGATGCCCTCAACGGCAAGGGCCGGCTCCCGGACGCCACCCGACGCCATGTCCGCGAAGTCGCCGACCGGCTGGGCTATCGCCCGTCGGCGGCGGCCCGAACCCTCCGTACCGGCAAGTCGGGCCTGATCGGCCTGACCGTGACGACGTACGGGGATGAACCTTTCACCTTCACCGAGTTCGCGTACTTCGCCGAGATGGCCAGAGCCGCCACCTCGGCCGCACTCGCCCGGGGATACGCCCTGGTCATCCTTCCCGCGACCTCCCGCCACGACGTGTGGTCGAACGTCGCCCTGGACGGAACCGTGGTCATCGACCCGTCCGACCACGATCCGGTCGTGAGCGAGCTGGTCCGCCAGGGTCTGCCGGTCGTCTCCGACGGCCGCCCCGCGGGGTCGCTCCCGGTCACCGCCTGGGTGGACAACGACCACGAGGCCGCGGTCCTCGGCATCCTCGACCACCTGGCCGCCGCGGGAGCGCGCCGCATCGGCCTCCTCACCGGCACCACGACGGACACGTACACCCACCTGTCCACCACCGCGTATCTGCGCTGGTGCGAGCGCGTGGGCCAGGATCCTGTGTACGAGGCCTACCCCGCGCACGATCCGTGCGCGGGAGCCGTCGCCGCCGACCGGCTCCTCGCCCGGCCCGACCGCCCAGACGCCGTCTACGGCCTCTTCGACCCGAACGGCACCGATCTGCTGGCCGCGGCCCGCCGCTACGGTCTGCGCGTCCCCGAGGACCTGCTGCTGGTCTGCTGCAGCGAGTCCACGGTCTACGCCAACACCGAGCCGCCCGTCACGACCCTCTCCCTCAAACCGCGCCGCATCGGCACAGCCGTCGTCCAGCTGCTGATCGACGCCATCGAGGGGGTCGAATCGGACCAACCGGTCGAGCAGGTGATACCGACGGAGCTGATCGTGCGGACCTCGTCGGAACGCCGTCCGCCCCGTACGACGGTCAGTCCGCCCCGATCACCCGAGGCGGGTTGACGCCCGAGACGGCTTGGGCGGGGCAAGCCCCGCCCAATTCGGGCGAAAACCTCGGTGAACTGGGCTCCTGTTCCGATTCACCACCCCTGGGTCATCACATGGCGCGATCCGCATTCCTATGATGGGCGGACGACACCGCGGGCCGCTGCGACCAGGCAGTCCGAACGGGTGCAGATGCGGCGCGATGGTGGTGGAGGGGTCGATGACTCAGGGGGCCGGTCAGGGACCCGAGGTGGTGCGGACGGCGACGTTGCGCGACTTCCGGGTACCCGCGTACGTCCACGAGACCGGTCCGTATGCGCAGGACACGCCTCACGGCGAGAGCGCAGGACCCGTTGGGGAGGCTGTGCGGTACGCGTCGGGAGAGTCCTCCCCGTACGCGTCCGTGGACTCCTCCGAGCAGTTCCCGGGGGAGTTCCCCGAGGGGTACACCCCCACACAGCGCGATCTGCCGGTCATCCATCGGGGTGACACTCTTCAGGTCGCCGTCGACCCCGTCGCCGTGCCCGCCCCGGCTCCCGGCGCCGGCCCCGGGCCGCTGTACGTCGTCGGCGATGTGCACGGCTACCTCGACCAACTCGTCGCCGCGCTCCAGGAGAAGGGCCTCGTCGACGCCACGGGCAGCTGGTCGGCCGGCACTTCGCGTCTGTGGTTCCTCGGGGACTTCACCGACCGGGGCCCGGACGGCATCGGCGTGATCGACCTCGTGATGCGGCTGTCCGCCGAGGCGGCCGCGGCCGGCGGCTACTGCAAGGCGCTCATGGGCAACCACGAGCTGCTGCTGCTCGGCGCCAAGCGGTTCGGCGACACCCCCGTCAACTCCGGCGCGGGCACCGCCACCTTCCAGGCCGCCTGGCTGCTCAACGGCGGCCAGAAGACGGACATGGACCGCCTCCAGGACCACCACCTGCAGTGGATGGCCCGCCTCGACGCCATGGAACAGGTCGACGGACACCTCCTGGTGCACTCCGACACCACCGCCTACCTCGACTACGGCGACTCCATCGAAGCGGTCAACGACACCGTCCGCGAAACCCTCACCCGCAACGACGCCGACGAGTGCTGGGACCTCTTCCGCAAGCTCACCAAGCGCTTCGCCTTCCGCGACGACGGTGGCGCCGAGGCCGTCCGCGAACTGCTCGGCGCCTACGGCGGTTCGCGCATCGTCCACGGTCACAGCCCCATTCCGTATCTGCTGGGCGAGGTCGGCCCGGAGGAGGGCGAGAACAGCGCGGGCCCCGTGGTCGAAGGACCGCACCTCTACGCCGACGGGCTGGCCATCGCCATGGACGGCGGAGTGACCATGGCCGGAAAGCTGCTGGTCCAACAACTTCCGCTGGATATCTGAGCGTTTACCGGGCAGGCGTCCCCCCGGACGAACCACGTCGGCCGGGTGCCAATTTCTGGAAACCCCCTGTCACGGCGTGCCGTCACCGCTCTACCATCGGCTTATCCGTAGCAGGCTCCCCTCCGTTTCTGCCCGACGGCTCGTCAGCGTGCGAGCCACCAGCCCTACGGAGCATCGGGGGATGCAGATGAACAGCGTTCCGCAGCACCTGCTGAGCGAGGACCGCCAGGATTACGAGCGGATCCTCGATGAGGCGCTGCGCTCCGCACCACACCGCCCGGAACTCGCCGCTGTCGGCCAGCGGCTCAACCTCGAACAACTGCGCACCATGGCGCTCAACGCCACGGCCCTCATCACGACGGCCGCGGCGGACGAGTACGCGCACTACGTGAAGGCCCGCGAGGAACTGCGCCGCCCGGCGCGGTCCACCACGGTCGTGAGCGAGGAAGTCGGCTCCACGGAGCCGGGTACGACCGCGATGGGGCTCGCCACCACCGTGGGGGAGGTCACCGAGACCGCCGGTGCCGGCGCGGTCGCCGTCGTCGCGGTGCTCGCTCCCGTCCTCGCCGGGACAGCCGCGGCGATATTCCTGCTCGTGGGATACGTCCTGAAGATGCTCGACCCCGAGCCGGCGATCGCCACGACTCTCCTGACCACCGGATGGGTCTTCGGCGCGGTCACGGCGGCCGCGATTCTGGTCGCCGCGGCCGGACTGCTGCTGACCGCACTGCGCAACGGCTCGTCCTCGCTCCGGGCCGGAGCGGGCGGCGAGCTGTCCGAACAGGTCGCCCGGGCCCAGCGGGCCTGGCACGACGCCCTGCTGGAGCACGGCATCCTGCCGTTCCTCCGGGAGGCTCTCGCGGACCCGGGCTCGGCGGCACTGGGCCGGGCCGCACCGGCCCCCAGTCGCATCCCTCATCTCGGCTACGACCGCCCGGGGTTCAGCAGCCCCGACGGCGGACCCGCGGCCGGCCCGCGCCCGAGCTTCTCCAGCCCGGACTTCTCCAGCCCGGACTTCGGGGGACCGGAACACCAGCCCGAGTGACCGGCCGGGCCGACGGCCGGGCTCACGGGAGGAAAGGGGCCCGCGCTCCCGCGCGGGCCCGTACGGCTGCGGGAGCGGGCCGGTACGACAGCCGCGGCCGTCCGGGGCGCGGTCCCGGGCGCACGCCGCGGGAGCGGGCCGGTACCTG
>NZ_JBHWVI010000121.1:0-26447 GCF_042737005.1 Streptomyces sp. NPDC060027 | reverse complement strand
CAGACACAGGTCACCGGGGCCGGCCGTATCGCGTCCGGGCGGGTCAGACGCCCGCGTAGGAGTGCTTGCCGCTGACGAAGATGTTGACGCCGTAGTAGTTGAACAGCCAGCAGCCGAAGGCGATCAGGGCGATGTAGGCGGCCTTGCGGCCCTTCCAGCCGGCCGTGGCCCGCGCGTGGAGGTAGCAGGCGTAGGCGACCCACGTGATGAACGCCCAGGTCTCCTTGGGGTCCCAGCCCCAGTAGCGGCCCCAGGCGTCGCCCGCCCAGATCGCGCCCGCGATGATCGTGAACGTCCACAGCGGGAAGACGGCGGCGTTCACGCGGTAGGAGAACTTGTCGAGCGAGGCCGAGGCGGGCAGCCGCTCCATGACGGAGGTGGCGAACCGGCCGGGCTGCCCGCCGTTCACGAGCTTGTTCTCGTAGGAGTCCTTGAAGAGGTAGAGCAGCGTGCCGACGGCGCCCACGTAGAAGACGGCGCCGCACAGGATCGCGGTCGAGACGTGGATGTACAGCCAGTACGAGTGCAGCGCGGGAACCAGCTGGTCGCTCGCGGTGTACAGGACGGTGACGGCGAGACCGAGATCGAGGAGGACCGTGGTGACCAGGGGGAGGCCGAGCCAGCGGACGTTCTTCTTCAGCGCGAGCAGGACGAGGAAGACCCCGACGGCGACGGTGGAGAAGGTGATGTTGAACTCGTACATGTTGCCCCACGGCGCCCGCCGCACGGACAGGGCGCGGGCGACCACACCCGCCGCCTCGACGGCCCACGCGAGCACGGTGAGGGACACGGCGATCCGCCCGTAGAGGTCGCCCTGCTCGTCCCCGCCGTGCGCTCCGGGCCCGTCGGGCACGTCCCGCGCGCCCACCGCGGACCGGGTGACCACCTTCGGCCGCTCCAGTACAGCGGTGCCGCCGGCCTTCTGCGCGGTGACCTCGGGGGCCGCCGCGGTCGTCCTGGCGCCGTTCGCGGTGAGCGCGTTGGCGGTGCGGGCGACCTTGCTGCGGCTGCCGAAGAGCCACTCGGCGATGTAGGCGAAGAATGCCAGGGTGTAGACGGCCATCGCCGAGTAGATCAGCGTGTTGCTGATGTTGGCGAGGTGTTCGTTGGTCGCGGTGGCCAGGTCGGTCACGGCGCCCAGGTCGTGTGCGGTGGCGAGCGTCACTGCTTCTCAGCCCCTTCGGCGGCTGTTGCGGTCGGTTCGGCGTCGGCGTCGGTGGGTGCCGCGTCTTCGTCGGGCTTGGTGGGTGCCTGTTCGTGCACGAGCGCGGCCAGGTCGCCGAGCTCCTCGGGAAGCTTCGCGGACTCGCTGCGGCCGAGGCCGGCCATCTCGACGACGGTGACACCGTCGTCGCCGGTGGTGGCCCGCACCCAGACACGGCGGCGCTGGATGAACAGCGATCCGGCGAGGCCGAAGATCGCGGCGAACGCCCCGGCCAGCGCCCAGTCACTGCCGGGCTGCTGGGTGACCTGGAAGTTCGCCCACTCCTTGATGTCCTTGTCGAAGGTGATCGAACCGGCGCCGTCCGGCAGCGTCATCGTCTCGCCGGGCCGCAGCCGCGACTTGAGGATCTCGCCCTTGGCGTCCTTGAACTGCTTCATGTGGGAGGTCTCGAGCTGGTACACGTTCTGCGGGAGGCCCGCGTCGACCCCGAGGCTGCCGTGGAAGCCGCTCAGCGCGAGCACGGGGTAGTCGAGCGCGGGGAACTGGGAGAACATGTCGCCCTTGCCCGCCCCGGCGAAGGTCGGCACGAAGAAGGCGGAGAAGCCGAGCTGTTCGCTCTTCCCCCGCGCGTTCCGGTAGCCGTCCATGACCTTGACGGCGCCCTGTGAGGTGACGTTGGAGTCCAGCGGCAGCAGGGGCACGGCCTCGTGGAAGACGACCTTGCCCTTGCCGTCCCGGACGGTCACGACGGGCGCGTAGCCGTGGGCGGTGAGGTAGACCTTCGAGTCGCCGACCACCAGCGGCTCGTTGACCTTGACGACGGTCTTCTTCTCCTTGCCGTAGGCACCGACGCTGTAGTCGACGGTCGCCTGGTACGTGCGGGGCGTGCCCTTGTTGGGGCCGGTCCGCTCGTAGGTGCCGGTGAAGTTCTTCAGGTCGAAGCTGAACGGCGTGAGGTCGTCGGTGCTGAAGAGGTTGCCGGACTTGAAGTCGTCGTAGGACAGGAGGGTGTTCGAGAAGCCGTCGCCCTCGACGATCAGCTTGTTGCCCTCGGACTTGAAGAGCTGGCCCCAGGCGAAGGCGACGAGCATGACGATCAGCGCGATGTGGAAGAGCAGGTTGCCGGTCTCGCGCAGATAGCCCTTCTCCGCGGCGACGGCGTCCTTCTCGATGTGCGCCCGGAACCGGCGCTGCCTGAGCACCTTGAGCGCGGCCTCGCGGACCTGCTCGGGCTCCGCCTCCGTGCGCCAGGTCGCGTACGCGGGCAGCCGGGACAGCCGCTTGGGGGCGCCCGGCGGACGGCCGCGCAGCTGCCCGACGAACTGCCAGGTGCGGGGCACGATGCAGCCGATGAGCGAGATGAACAGCAGGATGTAGATCGCGGAGAACCACACCGAGCTGTACACGTGGAACAGGCCGAGCCGGTCGTAGAGCGGACCGAGGACGCTGTGCGCGTCCTTGAACTCCTGCACCTTCGCCGCGTCCTGGTTGGACTGCGGGATGAGCGAGCCGGGGATGGCGCCGAGCGACAGCAGGAAGAGCAGGATCAGCGCGACCCGCATCGACGTCAGCTGACGCCAGAACCAGCGGGCCCAGCCGACGACCTCGCGGGCGGTCCAGGCGATCCATCCCGTGGCGCCGGGTGTCCGCGCGCCGCCGAAGGAGCCGGGCATCGCCGTCTCCACGGGCGCGGTGGACAGCTGCGAACCGGCCTCGCCGAGTTCGCCGTCGGCACTCACCCCGATGTGCCGCTTGGCGGGCGCCGGGTCCGGAGTCCCGCCCGAGCCGGTGTCAGTGTCGGTCGTCCTCATGGGTCAGATCCCTACCGTGAAGCCGCTGGACCACGTCTGCATCTGCTGCACCAGGCTGTCCCAGGCACCGGTGAGCAGGAGCAGGCCGGTCACGATCATCATTCCGCCGCCGATCCGCATCACCCAGGTGTAGTGCCGCTTCACCCAGCCGAACGCGCCGAGCGCCTTGCGGAAGGCGACAGCGGCGAGGACGAAGGGCACTCCCAGGCCGAGGCAGTACGCGACGGTCAGTATGGCGCCACGGCCGGCGCTCGCCTGGTCCATGGAGAGCACGGTGACGGAGGTGAGTGTCGGGCCCAGACACGGCGTCCAGCCGATGCCGAAGAGCGCGCCCAGTATCGGCGCCCCCGCGAGCCCTGTCACCGGCCGCCGGTGGAAGCGGAACTCGCGCTGGGTGAGCCAGGGCATCAGCCCCATGAAGAACACGCCCATCGCGATCATCAGGGCGCCGAGGATCTTGCTGAGGATGCCGTTGTACTCGTGCAGCGTCGAGCCGAAGTAGCCGAACAGCGCCCCACCGGAGACGAACACGGCGGTGAAGCCGAGCACGAACAGGCTGGCCCCCGCGACCATCCGCCCCCGTCTGGCCTCCGCCAGATCCGTGCCGCTGACTCCGGTGACGTACGACAGATAGCCGGGTACGAGCGGCAGGACGCACGGCGAGAAGAAGGAGACGAGCCCGCCGAGCGCGGCGATCGGCAGCGCGAGCAGCAGGGCGCCGTTGTAGACCGTGGTGTTCATGCCGGTCGGGGCGGCGAGGTTCGTGGACGCCAGGAGAAGGGACACGCCGGTCACTTCTCCGCGACGATGGGGTCGAGCATCTCGTGCAGCTTCTGTTCGCTGAGCGCCTGGAGCGTGCGGGCCGCGATCTTCCCGTCCCGGTCGATGATGAGCGTGGACGGGATGGTCTGCGGGTTGAGCGTGCCCTTCTTGAAGCGGAGCATCAGCTTGCCCGTGGGGTCGTACAAGCTGGGGAACGTGACCCCCTGCTCCTTCTCGAAGGCCTTCGCCAGAGCGGTGCTGGCGTCACGCGTGTTGATGCCGACGAACTGCACGCCCTGCGACGCGGTCTCCTTGGCGACCTTGACGAAGTTCGACGCCTCGGCGCGGCACGGCGGGCACCAGGAGCCCCACACGTTCAGGACGACGACCTTGCCCTTGTAGTCCGCGACGTCGAGCTGCTTGCCGTCGACGGTCTTGCCGGAAAGGTCGGGGATGGCCACCCGCTCACTCTTCGCCACCGTCGAGATGCCGTCCTTGCCGGCGACGAAGCCGCTGCCGCCGGAGCCGCCGTTCGTGCCGCCCGACCCGCACGCGGTCAGGACGAGCGCGGCGACGGCGGCCCCTGCGGTGTACAGGGCGGCACGGCCACGGGTGCGGTTCGGGCGCTGGTCTGCGCGGCAGGCGGCACTCATGTGAAAAGTTTCGCATGCCCGTTTCGGGGATCTTCCGCACCCCCCTTGCGGGTGGAAACCCGCATTTCAGGCGGTCCGCCCCCGGAGGTAGGAGTTCCAGCCGCCGGAGGGCCGCTCCGCCACGTCCAGCGACTGGAGTTTCGCCAGCACCTCGGGCCGCTGCACATCCAGCCAGTCCACGAACTGGCGGAAGGAGACGAGGCGCACGTCGGCGCTCTTCTCCTTCTCCCGGGCGATGTGGGTGAAGGCCTGCTCGACGGCGTCCATGTAGATGCCGCCGTTCCAGTCCTCGAAGTGGTTGCCGATGAAGAAGGGGGCGCGATTCGTCTCGTACGCCCGCTTGAATCCGGAGATGTACGATTCGGCCGCCTGGGTGCGCCAGGCCGGGTAGTTGTACGAGGGCGCCCGGGTGGAGTTGACCGACTGGTTGGCGAGGATGTTGTAGTCCATCGACAGGACCTCGAAGCGGTGCCCGGGGAAGGGCATCGCCTGCAGCGGCAGGTCCCAGAGCCCCTGCTTCCTCTGCGGCCAGCGCTGGACACCGCCGGGCGAGGAGGCGTCGTAACGCCAGCCGAGCTCCCTGGCTACGGGCAGCAGGTTGCTCTGGCCGAGCAGACACGGGGTGCGGGCGCCGACGAGCTCCTTCTCGTAGTCGAAGGGAAGCGCGGGCAGATCCGTCCAGCCCGAGTTGGTGCGCCACTCCGTCACGAAGGACTTGGCCTGCTCGATCTCGCTGCGCCACTGCCGGGCCGTCCAGTTGGCGACCGAGCCGGAGCCGGAGCAGAAGTGGCCGTTGAAGTGGGTGCCGATCTCATGGCCGTCGAGCCAGGCCCGACGGACCAGCTTCAGCGTGGACCTGACGTGCTCGTCGCTCAGGTAACCGATGTCCGAGGCGCCGCGCGGGTTGTTCGGCGGCAGGTACAGGCGCTTCTTCGACTCGGGCAGCAGATAGAGCCCGGAGAGGAAGAACGTCATGTGCGCGTCGTTCTCGTCGGCGAGCTGGAGGAAGCGCTCGAAGAGACCGGTGCCGACCTCGCCGGCGCCGTCCCAGGAGAAGACCACGAACTGCGGCGGGGTCTCACCGGGCTCCAGCGGCACGGGGCGCCCGGGCTGGCGCGGCTGCTTGCCCGTGTAGGCGGTGGAACCGTCACCGATGGGGCGCGCGGTCCGCTTCGGGGCGCCCGGCCTGCCGGTGCCGGCCGTGGGGGAACCGCCGGGGTGACCCACGGCGTCCTTCTGCGCGATGGTGCCGCACGCGGCAAGTCCCAGCGTGGCCGCGGCACCTGCGCCGAGGCCGATCATGCCCCTCCGGCTGACGTCCCGCATACGGTCCTCGTTTCATCGCACCCTCTCAGCTGGCTCTCAGCTGGCATCCCATGAGAGGGCACGATGAAGTCGGAGGTTCCGTCCAACGCGCACAGATTTATATGATTTTACGAAGATGCGCCCGTTCAGCCGGGCTTATCAGCTTCTGCCCGTCAGGCCCCGAACGCCTTGTCCTTGCCCTTCACCGGCTTGGCACCGGCGAGGAGATGAGCCGGAACCAGATCGCGCGCGGGCTCGGTGTAGCCCACGGACACGATCTTGTCGCCCCGGTAGGTGAAGGTCGTCAGGGACGCCAGCGTGCACTGCCGCTTGCGCGGGTCGTGCCACAGCCGCCGCTTCTCCACATAGCTGCGCACGATCCAGATCGGCAGCTGATGGCTCACCAGCACCGCCTCGTGGCCGCGCGCCGCGTCCTTGGCGGCGTCCAGCGCGCCCATCATCCGCACGACCTGCTCGACGTACGGCTCGCCCCAGGACGGCTTGAAGGGGTTGACGAGGTGCTTCCAGTTCTCCGGCCGCCGCAGCGCGCCGTCCCCGACGCCGAAGGTCTTGCCCTGGAAGACGTTGTCCGCCTCGACGAGCCGCCCGTCGGTCGCCAGGTCGAGACCGTGCGCCTTCGCGATCGGCGTGGCCGTCTCCTGCGCCCGCTCCAGCGGCGAGGCCACGACATGCGTGACGTCACGCGCCGCGAGGTGCTCGGCGACCCGGTCGGCCATCTGCCGTCCGAGCTCGGACAGGTGGTACCCGGGCAGCCGCCCGTAGAGCACCCCGTCCGGGTTGGCGACCTCGCCGTGCCGCATCAGGTGGACGACGGTGATGTCGCCGCTGCCGGTGGTGTCGCCGTTGCTCGTGGGGTCGCTCATGCCGTGGCCTCCGCCGCTGCCCGTGCCGCCGCCGGAAGGGCGTCGGCGATCCGCTGAACCGCCTGCTCGTCGTGAGCCGTCGACACGAACCACGACTCGAACGAGGACGGCGGCAGATACACGCCCTGCGCCAGCATCGAGTGGAAGAACGCGGTGTAGCGGAAGGACTCCTGCGCCTTCGCGCCTTCGTAGTCGCGCACCTCACGTCCCGTGAAGAAGACGGAGAACATGTTGGAGGCGCTCTGCAGACGGTGGGTCACACCCTCCTTGGTGAGCGCCTCGGTCACCAGCGTCCGGATCCGCTCCGACACCGCGTCGACCTTGTCGTACGCCGCGTCGTCGAGGAGCCGCAGCTGCGCGAGCCCGGCGGCGGTGGCGACCGGATTGCCCGAGAGCGTGCCCGCCTGGTACACCGGCCCGGCGGGCGCGAGGTGCGCCATGACGTCCTCGCGGCCACCGAACGCGGCGGCCGGGAAGCCGCCGCCCATCACCTTGCCGAAGGTCATCAGGTCGGGGCGCACGCCGTCGATCCCGTACCAGCCGGCCTTGCTCGTGCGGAAGCCGGTCATGACCTCGTCGGAGATGAAGAGGGCGCCGTTCTTCGCGCAGGCGTCCTTGAGGCCCTGGTTGAAGCCGGGCGCGGGAGGCACCACACCCATGTTGCCGGGCGAGGCCTCGGTGATCACGCAGGCGATCTCACCGGGGTGCGCGTGGAAGGCGGCCTGCACGGCTTCCAGGTCGTTGTAGGGCAGGACGATGGTGTCGGCGGCCTGGGCGCCGGTGACGCCGGGCGTGTCGGGCAGCGCGAAGGTCGCCAGCCCGCTGCCCGCCGCGGCGAGCAGCGAGTCGACGTGTCCGTGGTAGCAGCCGGCGAACTTGACCACCTTCGACCGCCGGGTGAACCCGCGGGCCAGCCGGATGGCCGACATCGTCGCCTCCGTGCCGCTGGAGACGAGCCGGACCTGCTCGACGGGTTCGACGCGCGCGACGATCTCCTCGGCCAGGGCGACCTCTCCCTCACCGGGCGTACCGAAGGACGTACCGCGCGAGACGGCTTCCTGAACGGCGGCGATGACCGCCGGGTGGGAGTGCCCGAGGATCATCGGACCCCAGGAACAGACGAGGTCGACGTACTCACGGCCGTCGGCGTCGGTCAGGTACGGACCGGTACCGGACACCATGAACCGGGGCGTACCGCCCACGGCTCGGAAGGCGCGCACGGGAGAATTCACGCCACCGGGGGTGACGGCCGCCGCACGGTCGAACAGCGACTGCGAGGCTGGGGCTTCGTAGGGATAAGGCAGTTCGGTCATGACCTGCGACGTCTCCGACTCCGGGGGGCTAGTGACCTCCTCAGGGTAGGCCAGGGGCCCCGGGGGTCCGTGAGGGGAAGAACGAGGCGGCCGTGAACGGATGAACCCGGCCCGACGTACGGCTCCACAGAGGAAAGATCCCGGCCATCGTGGGGCCGGTGTGACGGAGGCCGGTACGACAACCGGGCTCCTTCCCCCGGCCATCTGCGAAACTGGGCTACGAACGGACAGCTCACATGAACGACGGTGTTCAGGGGCCGCGAAGATCCCGCGGACAGGTGTTTCGGCGTACGTTTCGGCGTGCGACCGTGGGGGAGGTCACTGTCACGATGATCGGGTTGCGTGGCGGGGGTCGCGCGACTTAGAAAAGCAGTCGGGTGGAGATATGCATCGCGGTGGCGGACTGGGCGAGGGGACCGACGACCTCAACCCTCGGCGTGCCCGGCGGGGGAAACACCGGCGCGAGGCGGAGGAAGCGGCCGGCACACGGGCAGGACAGGCACAGGGATCGCAGAGTGACCCCGAGCGGATCGACCGCGCGGTGGAGCGACTGCGGTCGGAGAGCGGGAATGGTGGCCGAGTGGGGGTGACGTACAAATACTTCGGCGCCCCGGACGGCGCGACGGCGGCCCGGGTCCCGATCTCGATGCGCCCCGAGGAACTCGGCGGCGACGAGCTCGGCATGAACGGCATGTTCACCAAGATCAAGCCGGAGACGATGGCCGCGATGGTCCTCACCGGCATAGAAGGCGTCCCCCTGAACAAGGTGCCGCCGCTCGAACTCGTCGTTCTGCACCCCGACTACGCCGTGGTCAAGCTCCCGATGACCGTCGTCGACCCGCTGCGCGGCATAGGCGAGGAGGCCGTCGGAGCGGCCGCGTTCATCTGGTCCACCGTCCCGGACCGGGGCGGCCCGCGCGACGCGTTCAACGTCTATCAGCTGCTGCACGAGTGGCAGGACTTCTCGCACCGCCTGCACGAGGCGGGGCACCAGCCGTACTGCCTGGTGTGGCCGTGACCCGGGTTCTCCAGGGAATCTGACCCGGGTCTCCGCCGGAACCCGGCCCACCGGCGCCGGGACGTTCAGAGCCCGCCCGCCACCCGGAGCACCGCGCCCGTCGTGTACGAGGCGTCGTCCGACAGCAGCCAGGCCACCGCGCCGGAGATCTCCTCCGGCCGGCCCGCGCGGCCCATGGGGATGCCGGCGGCCACCCGGGCCGGGCGCTGCGGGTCCTCGTGGAAGTCCGTCCAGATGGTGCCCGGGGCGACGCAGTTCACCCGGATACCGTCGGCCGCCACCTCCTTGGACAGACCGATGGTCAGAGCGTCGACGGCGGCCTTCGCCGCCGCGTAGTGGACGTACTGGCCCGGACTGCCCAGGGTCGCCGCGGCGGACGAGACGTTGACGATCGCGCCCCCGCCGGCCGCGGTCATCTCCCGTACGGCACGGCGCGCGCAGAGCAGATAGCCGAGCACGTTGACCGCGAGGGCGTCCCGCATGCCGCCGGGGTCGGCGTCGGCGAGCCGTCCGTTGGGTCCGCTGACGCCCGCGTTGTTCACCAGTCCGGTGACCGGGCCGAGTCCGGCCGCCGCGTCGAAGAGCCCGTCGACCGCCGCGGGGTCGGAGGTGTCCACGGCCACGGCCAGACAGTTCCGGCCCGCGTCGGCGACGGCGTCCGCCACCGCGTCGGCCGCCGCGCGGTCGGACCGGTAGCCGATCACGAGGTCGTGGCCCTCCTGGGCCAGCCGTCGGCAGACGGCCGCGCCGATACCGCGGCTGCCCCCGGTCACCACCGTGATCCTCCGTCCGCCTCGCATGATCGCCTCCCTCGCCCGCCCGGCCGATCAGTGTGCCAGGAGCGGGGTCAGGGACTCGTCAGAACAGAAGCCCGGGGTGTCAGGGAGGCGTCAGCACTCCGTTCGCCGTCGTCCGGGGCGCCTTCCATGGGAGACGGACGCCTACCGGGGCAGTCGTACGCCGAGGAACGAACGAGGGATGGGTGAGGGCGCGGTGCGGGCGACAGATGAGGGTGCGGGCGGGAGTGCTGCCGGACGGCCGCGTGTCGTGGTCGGGGTGAACGGGTCGCTGGGCGGCCTGGCGGCCCTGCACCGGGCCGCGTACGAAGCCCGGCGCGGCGGTACGGAGCTGGTGGTCGTGTTCGCCTGGGAGCCGCCCGGCGGTTCCCTCGCACACCGGCGCGCGCTCTGCCCGCTGCCGCTGGAGGACCTCCGGCGGGACGCGGGCCGACGGCTGCTCGCCGCGCTCGAAGCGGCCTTCGGTACCGCGGGACCCGGGGTTCCCTACCGGGCCGTGGTCGCGCAGGGGGCCGGCGGGCCCGCCCTGGTGGAGACCGCCGACCGGGAGGACGACCTCCTGGTGGTCGGGGCGGGAGGTCGCGGGCCGGTCCTCCGGGCGCTGCTCCCCTCCGTCGCCCGCTACTGCCTCGCGCACGCCCGCTGTCCCGTGCTGGCCGTACCGCCCTCGCCCCTGGCGGACCACCTCTCCGCGGTGCACCGCCGGATCGCCCTGCGCCTGCCCCTGGACGCGCGGGAGCTGACGGAGGGCCGGTCCTGAACGCGGAGTGACACGCGGGAGCTGACGGAGAGCCGGTCCGAACGCGGAGGGTGACACGCGGGAGCTGACGCAGGGCCGGTCCGAACGCGGAGGGTGACACGCGGGGTGCACGGGCCCGTCGTCCACGGCGACCCGCGTCCCGGCCCGTCAGCATCCCGTTACGGCTCAGCCGCTCGCCGTCAAGCATGTGTCAGCGGGGCGGTCGAACCCCGGCAGGCCGGGCATAGCGTCACCGGAGCGCCCGGCCGAACGGGTCGGGCGGCGCACGTCACTCCCTCTTCGAGGAGCAGTACATGTCTCCACTCGATCGTTCCGAGGACCCCGAACCCGCTGAACGCCTCCCGGCCGGACGACACGGGCTCCGGTTTCCCGGACCGCTCTTCGTCCCCGTCCGGCCGGGACCCACGGGCTGCGCGACCCGCTTCTTCCGCACCCCCCTCGGCGCTCGTACGGCCGTCGGATTCACCTCGGCGGCGAAACTCACCGCCACCCTCGGCAGCGACCAGACCTGGATACGGCTCTCCGAACCCGCGCTGCGCGCACTCGCCGCGCCCCTGGGCGTCACCGCCCTCACCGTCGACCCGCAGCTCTCCGCCCCCACGACGGACCGTGCCGCCGCCACGGTCCGCGAGCGCGAGAACTCCCGGCGCCGGTGGCATCCCCGGCACGCCGGCGTCGTGCGGGTGTCCGGCGCCGCCGCCGCGTGTCCGAACCCGCTGATCGGCTGAGGAGGCACCATGTCCGTCCAGGAACCTCCCGTGATCACCGGGCCCGCCACCGGAGCCACCGGCACCGGACCAGCGGGCACCCGCACCGGCCCCGACACCGGCACGGACGCCGGGAAGGACGCCGGAAACGCCGGCACCGGTACCGACGACCGGGACCCCGACGGTCTGTCCGTCTGGCCCCGGTCCACCCGTCCCGCCCCCGACGGCGACCTCACGCTCGCCGGTGTCTCCCTCGCCGAGGCCGCCGACCGCTTCGGCACCCCCGTCTACGTCCTGGACGAGCGGGAGGTCCGGGACCGCTGCCGTACCTACCGCGCCGCGTTCCCCGAGGCCGACGTCGTGTACGCGGCGAAGGCGTTCCTGTGCCGGGCGATGACCCACTGGGTCCGGGAGGAGGGACTCGGCATGGACGTCTGCTCCGCCGGGGAACTCGCGCTCGCCGTCACCACGGGCTTCCCGCCCGAGAGGATCGTGATGCACGGCAACGCCAAGAGCCCGGAGGATCTGCGCACCGCCCTGCGCCTCGGCGTCGGACGCATCGTCGTGGACAGTACGTCGGAGATCGCCCGCCTCGCCGCGATCACCCCGTCCGGCACCCGGCAGAAGGTCATGGTGCGGGTGGTGCCCGGCATCGCGGCCGGCGGCCACGCGAAGGTGCGGACCGGCACGGACGACCAGAAGTTCGGCCTGTCGGTCGCGGACGGCTCGGCGCGGCACGCCATGACCCGGATACTCGACCAGCCGCACCTCGAACTCGTCGGGTTGCACTGCCACATCGGCTCGCAGATCGCCTCCGTGAAGCCGTACGTCGCCGCCGTGCGCCGCATGGTCGGACTGCTGGCCCGGGTCCGGGACCGGCACGGAGTGGTCCTCCCCGAGCTGAACATCGGCGGCGGCCACGCCATCGCCCACCGGCCCGGCGAGGAGAGCATGAACGTCTCCGACCTGGCCGCCCGGGTCCGCGCCGAACTGGAGGACGGCTGCAGCCGCGCCCGACTCCCGCTCCCCCGGCTGATGTTGGAGCCGGGGCGGGCGATCGTCGGCCCGGCCGGGGTCGCCGTCTACCGGATCCTGTCCGTCAAACGGACCGGCGCACGCACCTTCGTCGCCGTCGACGGCGGCATGAGCGACAACCCGAGGCCCGCGCTGTACGGCGTCCGGTACGCGCCCCGGCTCATCGGCCGGGCCTCCCGCACACCGCCCCGCCGCGTCACCGTCGTGGGCCGGCACTGCGAGGCGGGCGACATCCTCGCCGACGAGGTGGCGCTCCCGGGCGACGTACGCCCCGGCGACCTCCTCGCCGTGCCCGCGGCCGGGGCGTATCACCTCTCCATGGCCTCCGGTTACAACCTGGTCGGCCGTCCGCCCGTGGTCGCGGTGTCCGACGGCATCGCCCGCGTCCTCGTACGCCGTGAGTCGCTGGAGGACATGAGCCGCCGGGACGTGGGGATCTGACGCCGGATCCCCGCGCGGCCTATCGGGGTGCGCAGACGAGTCGCCGCCGATCGGGTCATGCGCGGAGCTCCGCACCGGCCCGCGGGACACCGGGCCTTCTCGGTGAATCAGCAGGTCAGGAAGGTAGGGCCGCCCTCGGGCAGTGGCGTGAGCGGCCGATGGGGGGTACGCCGGCCGTGGGCCGGGCGGGCTTCTCAAGTGGTGGGCTTCACGCTTCGGCTTGACGGTGGATCACGTCGGGCCGGGTTTTTGTCTGCTGACAAGAGGTCAGCTGCCTGGTCCCGACGGAAGGACTCCGAAATGCGATCTGCCCGCATGCTCCTCGCCGCCGCGACGGCCACCGCCGCTCTCGCGATCGCCGCCCCCGGCGCCTACGCCGTCTCGGCCGGCGACTGGGACCACGGCGACTCCTCCTCCTCCAGCAAGGAGCACGACTCCTCCTCCAGCAAGGAGCACGACAAGGGCTCCTGGAAGGACAGCGAGCACGACAAGGGCTCCTGGAAGGACAGCCACGACAAGGGCTCCTGGCACCACGAGAAGCCGGAGGGCGGCGTGCACACCGGCGGCGGTGCGCTGACGGCCATCACGGCGGACGACTGGAACAAGGACGACAAGAAGTACGACCCGGAGACCTACAAGGACAAGGGCTCCTCGGACTCCGAGAAGGGTTCGGGTTCGTGGGAGAAGGACTCCTCGGACTCCGAGAAGGGTTCAGGTTCGTGGGAGAAGGACTCCTCGGACTCCGAGAAGGGTTCGGGTTCCTGGGAGAAGGACTCGGAGCACGGCAAGCCCCACGGCGGCGTGCACACCGGTGGCGGCGGTCTCGCCTCTTCGGGTGTCACGGCCGGCGGAATCGCCATCCTGGGCGTCGCGGCCGCGGGCGTCTACGCGCTGCGCCGTAGAAGCGCCGAGGGCGGTGTGGCCTGACCATGCCTGACGACATAGCGGCCCGGGCCGCCACCCACGACCCCCGTGGCGGCCCGGCCGGCCCTCCCTCTCCGACACCTCCGCCAACCCCCACCCCTGCTCCTTCTCCTTCTCCTTCTCCGCCCCGGCCCCTGACCCTGCCCCTCTCTCCGTCTCCGTCTCCGTCTCCGGTTACCGGCCTATGGCCTTGCGCCCTTGCTCCCGTTGCTCCCTTTCCTGCTCTCGCTGCTGTTCCTGCTCTTGCTGTTCAAGCTGTTTCGGCCCTGTCCGCTCTGCTGCCCCGACCCGATGAGGTGGTGCCCCGATGGCAGCCCGCTTGTCCTCTCCTGCCGAGAGCCCGTTCACGTCGCCCGGCCGGAAATCCCGGCGTCGTGTGACGTGGATCGTGTGGTGCGCCGGCATCGCGGTCCTGCTGGCGATGAGCCTGTTCCGCGGCCATGACGAACCGTCCGGCCCCTCCCCCGCCTCCCGGGCCGCGGCGGCCCCCGCGCCCTCGGCCTCGCGGGCACCCTCGGCCGTTCATGAGGACGGGAAGCATCTCCCGCGGGCCGAGCCGACCCGTCTGCTCATCCCGAAGATCTCGGTGGACGCGCCCTTCACCGACCTCGTCATCGACGACGCGGGCCGGCTCCAGCCCCCGCCCGCGAACGACACCAACCTGGTCGGCTGGTACGCCAAGGGTGTCTCCCCCGGTGAGCGGGGTGCGGCGATCATCGCCGGGCACGTCGACACGACGACCTCCGCCGCGGTGTTCGCCGGCCTCAGCGACCTGAAGAAGGGCGACAAGTTCAGCGTCCAGCGGTCCGACGGCCGGACGGCGTCCTTCGTCGTCGACAGCGCGGAGACCTTCGCGAAGGACGACTTCCCCGACAAGCGGGTGTACGCCGACACTCCCGACGCCCAGGTGCGCCTCATCACCTGCGCCGGCACCTACGACCGCTCCGTCAAGGACTACACCGACAACCTGGTGGTCTTCGCCCACCTCGTCTGACCGGCGGCAGAGTGGACGGAACGCCCGGACGGCGCCGGGAGTCGGCGATCCGCGGTCTCCCCGCTCGCCGACTCCCGGCTGACGCACGTCATTCCGTCAGCTCTTCGCCACAAGTCCCTTGAGCGCGATGTTGAGTTCGAGGACGTTGACCCGGGGTTCGCCGATGAAGCCGAGGGTCCGGCCGTCGGTGTGCTCGCCGACCAGCTTTCGCACCTGGGCGACGGACAGTCCGTTCCTCTCCGCGACGCGGTGCACCTGGATGTCCGCGTAGTCGGGGGAGATGTCCGGATCCAGGCCGGAGCCGGAGGAGGTGACCGCCTCGGCGGGCACGTCCGCGGGCCGCACCGTGTAGCCGGGGACCGAGTTGTCCTTGACGACGGCCTTCTTGGCGGCGGTCACCCAGTCGATCAGGTCCTTGTCGTCACCGGACCGGTTGGTGGCGCCGGACAGGATCAGCTTGTACCGGGTGTTGACGCTGTTGGCGCCGAGGCCGTTCTGCGGACGGCCCTGGAACCACTTCAGGTCCGGCTCCGGGGTCTCCTGGCCCTTCTTGAGCGGCAGGTTGTAGGCCTGGCCGATGAGCGAGGAGCCGACGACCTTGCCGTCCGCCGTGATCTCGGAGCCGTTCGCCCTGTCGGAGAACAGTCCCTGGGCCACCCCGGTGACGGCGAGCGGATAGAGCACTCCGCAGATGACGGTCAGGACGAGCAGGGCCCGCAGGCCGGCCCAGAGCAACCGGGCCGTGTTGGTTACCGAGTTGTTCATGGTGATCAGCACGCTTTCGAGAAGTTACAGCCCGGGGACGAGGGAGATGAGCAGGTCGATGACCTTGATGCCGATGAAGGGCGCGACCAGGCCACCGAGGCCGTAGATCCCGAGATTGCGTCGCAGCAGCCTGTCGGCGCTGACCGGGCGGTACCGCACACCCCGCAGGGCGAGCGGCACCAGCGCGATGATGATCAGCGCGTTGAAGATGACCGCGGAGAGGATCGCGGAGTCGGGCGAGGACAGGTGCATGACGTTGAGCTTGTCCAGGCCCGGGTAGACCGCCGCGAACAGCGCCGGGATGATCGCGAAGTACTTGGCGACGTCGTTGGCGATGGAGAACGTCGTCAACGCGCCCCGGGTGATCAGCAGTTGCTTGCCGATCTCGACGATCTCGATGAGCTTGGTGGGGTTGGAGTCCAGATCCACCATGTTCCCGGCCTCCTTGGCGGCCGAGGTGCCGGTGTTCATGGCGACACCCACGTCCGCCTGGGCCAGCGCGGGGGCGTCGTTGGTGCCGTCGCCGGTCATCGCGACGAGCTTGCCGCCCGCCTGCTCCCGCTTGATGAGGGCCATCTTGTCCTCGGGAGTCGCCTCCGCGAGGAAGTCGTCGACGCCCGCCTCCTCGGCGATCGCCTTGGCGGTCAGCGGATTGTCGCCCGTGATCATGACGGTCCTGATGCCCATGCGGCGCAGCTCGTCGAACCGCTCGCGCATGCCGTCCTTGACGACGTCCTTGAGGTGGATGACGCCCAGGATGCGAGCCCCGCGCGAGTCCTCGACGGCCACCAGCAGCGGGGTGCCGCCCGCCTCGGCGATCCGGTCGGCCAGGGTGTCGGCGTCCATGGAGACCGTGCCGCCCCGCTCCTTGACCCAGGCGATGACCGAACCGGCCGCGCCCTTGCGGATCTTCGTGCCGTCGACGTCCACCCCCGACATCCGGGTCTGGGCGGTGAAGGCGATCCACTCGGCGCCCGCCAGCTCGCCCTGGTGCCGCGCGCGCAGCCCGTACCGCTCCTTCGCCAGGACGACGATCGAGCGCCCCTCCGGCGTCTCGTCGGCCAGCGAGGACAGCTGGGCCGCGTCCGCGACCTCGGCCTCGGTCGTCCCCGTCACCGGGACGAACTCCGACGCCTGCCGGTTGCCCAGCGTGATGGTGCCGGTCTTGTCCAGCAGCAGGGTGGAGACGTCACCGGCGGCCTCGACCGCGCGGCCCGACATCGCGAGGACGTTCCGCTGCACCAGACGGTCCATGCCCGCGATGCCGATCGCGGAGAGCAGGGCGCCGATGGTGGTCGGGATCAGGCAGACGAGCAGGGCCACCAGCACGACCATCGTGAGGTGGGTGCCCGCGTAGTCCGCGAACGGCGGCAGGGTGGCCACGGCGAGCAGGAAGACGATGGTCAGGGACGCGAGAAGGATGTTCAGCGCGATCTCGTTGGGCGTCTTCTGCCGGGCCGCGCCCTCGACCAGGGCGATCATCCGGTCGATGAAGGTCTCGCCGGGCTTGGTCGTGATCTTGACGACGATACGGTCGGAGAGGACCTTCGTGCCGCCGGTGACGGCCGAGCGGTCTCCCCCGGACTCCCGGATGACCGGGGCCGATTCCCCGGTGATGGCCGACTCGTCGACGCTCGCGACACCCTCGACGACGTCACCGTCGCCGGGGACGATGTCGCCCGCCTCGCAGACGACCAGGTCACCGATCCTCAGCTCGGTGCCGGGCACCCGCTCCTCACGGTCACCCACCAGACGCCGGGCCACCGTGTCGGTCTTGGCCTTGCGCAGGGTGTCCGCCTGCGCTTTGCCGCGCCCCTCGGCCACCGCCTCCGCCAGGTTGGCGAAGACGACGGTGAGCCACAGCCAGGCGCTGATCGCCCAGCCGAACCAGTCACCCGGGTCCTTGAAGGAGAAGACCGTCGTCAGAACGGAGCCGACGAGGACCACGAACATCACGGGCGACTTGACCATCACCCGCGGGTCGAGCTTGCGGAAGGCGTCCGGCAGCGACCTGAGAAGCTGCTTGGGATCGAAAAGACCCGCGCCGACCTTTCCTTCGTCCTTGTGGCCGCTCGGCGCATCGCTGTGCGGCGCCCGGGCCCGGGTGGCTGTGGACATCGAGTCCTCTTGGTTCTCTGTACGGGTGGTCATGACGCCAGCCCCTCGGCCAGCGGGCCCAGCGCGAGGGCCGGGAAGTAGGTCAGGCCGGTGATGATCAGGATCGCTCCGACCAACAGGCCCGTGAACAGCGGCTTCTCGGTACGCAGGGTGCCCGCGGTCGCCGGCACCGGCTTCTGCTCGGCGAGCGAACCGGCCAGCGCGAGAACGAACACCATCGGGACGAAACGGCCGAGCAGCATGGCCAGCCCGATCGTGCTGTTGAACCACTGCGTGTCGGCGTTCAGACCGGCGAAGGCCGAGCCGTTGTTGTTGGCGCCCGAGGTGTAGGCGTACAGGATCTCGGAGAAGCCGTGCGCGCCGGAGTTGGTCATCGAGTGGCCCGGGGTGGGCAGGGCCATCGCGGCGGCGGTGAAGACGAGCGCCAGCGCCGGGGTGATCAGGATGTAGCAGGCCGCGAACTTGATCTCGCGGGTGCCGATCTTCTTGCCCAGGTACTCCGGGGTGCGGCCGACCATCAGACCGGCGATGAACACCGCGATGATCGCCATGATCAGCATGCCGTAGAGACCGGAGCCGGTACCACCGGGCGCGATCTCGCCGAGCTGCATGCCCAGCAGCGTGATGCCGCCGCCCAGACCGGTGAAGGAGGAGTGGAAGGAGTCCACCGCGCCGGTCGAGGTCAGGGTCGTCGCCACCGCGAAGATGGACGAGCCGCCGACGCCGAAGCGGGTCTCCTTGCCTTCCATCGCCCCGCCGGCGAGGTCGAACGCCGGACCGTGGTGGTGGAACTCGGTCCACATCATCAGCGCGGTGAAGCCGATCCAGATGGTGACCATCGTGGCGAGGATCGCGTAGCCCTGCCTGAGGCTGCCGACCATCCGGCCGAAGGTCCGGGTCAGCGCGAAGGGGACGAGAAGGATCAGGAAGATCTCGAAGAGGTTGGTGAACGGGGTCGGGTTCTCGAAGGGGTGGGCACTGTTGGCGTTGAAGTAGCCGCCGCCGTTGGTGCCCAGCTCCTTGATGGCCTCCTGCGAGGCCACGGCCCCGCCGTTCCACTGCTGCGAGCCGCCGAAGAACTGGCCCACCGCGTGGATGCCGGAGAAGTTCTGGATGGCGCCGCACGCCACCAGGACGACCGCGGCGACGACGGACAGCGGCAGCAGGATGCGCACCACACCGCGCACCAGGTCCGTCCAGAAGTTGCCGAGTTCGCCGGTGCGGGACCGCGCGAAGCCGCGGACGAGAGCCACGGCCACCGCGATGCCGACGGCCGCGGAGACGAAGTTCTGCACGGCCAGACCGGCGGTCTGCACGACGTGGCCCATGGCCTGCTCGCCGTAGTACGACTGCCAGTTGGTGTTCGTCACGAACGACGCGGCGGTGTTGAACGCCTGATCCGGGTCGATCGCCGAGAAGCCGAGCGAGCCGGGCAGGTGACCCTGGACGCGCTGGAGGACGTAGAGAAAGAGGACGCTGACGGCGGAGAAGGCGAGGACACCGCGCAGATAGGCGGGCCAGCGCATCTCCGTGTTCGGGTCGGCGCCGATGCCCTTGTAGATCCACTTCTCGACGCGCAGGTGCTTGTCGGAGGAGTAGACCCGGGCCATGTAGTCGCCGAGGGGACGGTAGGCGAGTGCCAGTGCCGCTGTCAGAGCGATCAGCTGGAGTACGCCGGCGAGGACGGGGCTCATATCGGCGCTCAGAACCTCTCCGGGAAGACGAGGGCGAGGACGAGATAGCCCAGCAGGGCGACGGCCACGACCAGGCCGACGATGTTCTCGGCGGTCACAGCTTCGTCACCCCCTTGGCGACGAGGGCCACCAGCGCGAACACCGCGATCGTGGTGACGACGAAGGCCACGTCGGCCATCGTGAGCTCCTAAAGAGGTGCGAATCGAACGGACGCTTAGAGGAGAACTCGTCGCCGGCCGGATCCGGCCACCGTTGACGCCTCCCATACGGGGCGCGGCACGCCTTTGACGCATCCCTTACGAGTCACCGCGGAACCCCTGACCGAAGGCCCCCGGAAGGTGTCGGGACCGGACCGAGTGTCGGGGATCCCCGCACCCCCGTCCCCGGGCTTACCCTCCGCCCGTGTTCAACGTGACGGGGATCCTGAAGCGGCTGGTGATCGGCCGGGCGATGCGCAGCGAGGAACTGCGCGAGACGCTGCTGCCGAAACGGCTGGCCCTGCCGATCTTCGCCTCCGACCCTCTGTCGTCCGTGGCGTACGCGACGCAGGAGATCCTGCTCGTGCTCACCCTCGGCGGACTGGCGTATCTGCACTTCACGCCATGGATCGCGGGCGCGGTGGTGGCTCTGATGACGGTTGTCGTGCTGTCGTACCGGCAGGTGGTGCACGCCTATCCGAGCGGCGGCGGCTCCTTCGAGGTGGCCTCGACGAACCTGGGCCCCTCGGCGGGACTGGTCGTCGCCGCCTCGCTCCTGGTCGACTACGTGATGACGGTCGCCGTCTCGGTCGCCTCCGGCGTCGACAACATCATCTCGGCACTCCCCGGACTCGCCCACCAGCGCGTCCCGATGGCACTCGTCTTCGTCGCCCTGCTCGCGGCCGTCAACCTGCGCGGGATGCGTGAGTCGGGGCGGGCCTTCGCCGCGCCGACCTATCTGTTCATCGGCGGCGTGCTGATCATGGTGGTCACCGGGCTGATCCGGTACGCCCTCGGGGACCCGCCGGTCGCCGAGAGCGCCGCCTACGGTGTCACGCCGGACCCCGCCGACGCGCACTTGACGGGCCTGGCCCTGCTCATGCTGGTGCTGCGCGCGTTCTCCTCCGGCTGTACGGCGCTGACCGGCGTGGAGGCGATCTCCAACGGCGTGCCGGCGTTCCGCAAGCCCAAGTCGCGCAACGCGGCCACCACGCTGGCGGCCATGGGCGGCCTCGCGATCGCGATGTTCGTCGGCGTCACCACGCTGGCGCTGGTCTCGAAGGTGCACATCACGGACGACTCGTGCCGGCTGACGGGACTGGACGGCGACTGCGCCTCCTACACCCAGCGCACGGTCATCGCGCAGATCGCGGCGGCGGTGTTCGGCGGGGAACACAGCCTCGGCTTCTACTTCATCCAGGCGGTGACGGCCCTCGTCCTGATCCTCGCCGCGAACACCG
Organism: Streptomyces sp. NPDC060027; assembly: GCF_042737005.1. Lineage (NCBI taxonomy): Bacteria > Bacillati > Actinomycetota > Actinomycetes > Kitasatosporales > Streptomycetaceae > Streptomyces > Streptomyces sp. NPDC060027. The sequence goes on along the minus strand of NZ_JBHWVI010000121.1, from coordinate 5,863 downwards.
CCTTCAACGGCTTTCCGCTGCTGTCCTCGATCCTCGCCCAACACCGCTATCTGCCACGCCAGTTGCACAACCGGGGCGACCGACTGGCCTTCTCCAACGGCATCCTGGCCCTCGCTATCGTCGCGGGCCTGCTGCTGTGGGGCTACCGGGCGAACGTGACCAGCCTCATCCACCTCTACATCCTCGGCGTGTTCACCTCCTTCACGCTCTCCCAGCTCGGCATGGTGCGGCACTGGAACCGTGCGCTGCGCGGCACACCCGACGCGGCCACGCGGCGTCGCCACCACACGGCGCGTGTGATCAACGCGGTGGGCGCGGTCGTCACCGGACTGGTCCTCCTCGTCGTCCTGTCCACCAAATTCACCGAGGGCGCGTGGCTGGCCGTCCTCGCGGCGGCCGTGCTGTGGCTGACGATGCGCGCGATCAGGCGCCACTACGACGCCACGGCGGCGGAACTGGCGGTGACCGACCCTCGCGTCGAACTCGTCCCGCCCAGCCGGGTGCTCGCGATCGTGCTCGTGTCCACGCTCCACAAGCCGACGCTGCGGGCCCTCGCCTACGCGCACGCCATCCACGCCGACGGGCTGGAGGCGCTGACGGTCTCCGTCGACCCGGACGCGACGGCCGAACTGCGCAGGCGCTGGGAGGAGTACGGCATCGACGTACCGCTGAAGATCGTCGACTCCCCCTACCGCGAGATCACCAGGCCGGTCGTCGCCTATGTCCGGGCGGTGCGCCGCGACAGCCCGCGCGACATCGTCGCCGTCTTCGTCCCCGAGTACGTCGTCGGTCACTGGTGGGAGAACCTCCTCCACAACCAGTCCGCCCTGTGGCTCAAGAGCCGGCTGCTCTTCACCCCGGGCGTGATGGTGACGAGCGTGCCCTGGCAGCTCACCTCCTCGGCCCACGGCGACCGGCCGGCGGCCCGGGCACCGGGTTCCGTCCGCCGAGGGGAGCCGCAGGCCCCGCCGCAGGTGAGGCGCCGTTAGCCGAGGGCGCTGCCGTCCGGCACCCGGCCCGGGCGGTCGCGGCGCTCCCGGACCTGGGCGGAGGAGGCGGGGACGGCCGGCACGTGCGGCGGCACCGGCGGTTCCCCTCTTGGCGCGCCCGTGATGCGCGACCAGCCGGTCTTAACGCAAGCTTGACGCCTGGGGCCCCTGGACGCGTGGGCCCACGGATCACTCTCTGTCTACGCTGATGGCGCCGTCTCCTCGATGGCCGGAACCGATCGAAGAGACGTACGTCAGGAGAGTCACGATGGCCAGCACCGAGCCCGCCCCACCGAGCCGCTTGCGGGCCTGGATGCTGGAAGGCCTGTCCGACATGGGCAAGGGGAAGGGCCGCCAGGTACCCCGGCCGGCCGAGCCCGCGCCCGTGCACAAGGGACAGCGCTGGTGGCGGGTCATGTGCCTGACCGGCGTCGACTACTTCTCCACCCTCGGCTACCAGCCGGGCATCGCCGCCCTCGCGGCCGGACTGCTGTCCCCCGTGGCGACCATCGTGCTCGTCATCGTCACCCTGGCGGGCGCGCTGCCCGTCTACCGCCGAGTGGCCGAGGAGAGCCCGCACGGCGAGGGCTCCATCGCGATGCTGGAGCGACTGCTGTCCTTCTGGAAGGGCAAGCTGTTCGTCCTCACCCTGCTGGGCTTCGCCGCCACCGACTTCCTGATCACCATCACCCTCTCGGCGGCCGACGCCTCCACCCACCTGGTGGAGAACCCTCATCTCAACAGCGCGCTGCACGACAAGCAGATGGTGATCACCCTGTTCCTCGTGGCCCTGCTGGGCGCCGTCTTCCTCAAGGGCTTCCTGGAGGCGATCGGCGTCGCGGTGGTGCTGGTGGGCATCTATCTCACGCTCAACGTCGTGGTCGCGGCGTCGGGAATCTGGCAGGTGATCACCCACGAGTACGTCGTCACCGACTGGACCACCGCCCTGACCGCCGAACACGGGAACGTCTTCGCGATGATCGGGGTGTCCCTGCTGGTCTTCCCCAAGCTCGCGCTCGGCCTGTCCGGCTTCGAGACCGGCGTGGCGGTCATGCCGCACGTGGAGGGCGACCCGGGCGACACCGAGCAGAAGCCGGCCGGACGTATCCGCGGCGCGAAGAAGCTGCTGACCACCTCCGCCGTGATCATGAGCGTCTTCCTGATCGTGACCAGCTTCATCACCACCGTGCTGATCCCGGAGAAGGAGTTCGAGCCGGGCGGCCAGGCCAACGGCCGCGCGCTCGCCTATCTGGCGCACGAGTACCTCGGCAACGCCTTCGGCACCGTCTACGACGTCTCCACGATCGCCATCCTGTGGTTCGCCGGCGCCTCCGCCATGGCCGGACTGCTCAACCTCATGCCGCGCTATCTCCCGCGCTACGGCATGGCCCCGCACTGGGCACGCGCCGTCCGCCCCATGGTGATCGTCTTCACCCTGGTCGCGTTCCTGGTCACCTGGATCTTCGACGCCGACGTCGACGCGCAGGGCGGCGCGTACGCCACCGGTGTCCTCGTCCTGATCAGCTCCGCCGCCATCGCGGTCACCATCGCCGCCCGCAAGGCCCGCCAGAAGAACTGGACCGTCGCCTTCGCCGTCATCTCGGTGGTCTTCCTCTACACGACCGTCGTGAACGTCATCGAACGCCCCGACGGTGTGAAGATCGGTGCCTGCTTCATCGCCGGCATCATCCTGCTCTCCCTGCTCTCCAGGCTCGCCCGCGCGTTCGAACTCCGCGTGACCAGCATGACCATGGACGCCATGGCCGAGCGGTTCGTACGGGACATCGCGAGCCGGCGGATCCGGTTCATCGCCAACGAGCCCGACAAGCGCGACATCGCCGAGTACCGCGAGAAGATCGAGCAGATCCGCGCCGACCACGACCTCCCGCCCCAGGAGGACTTCGTCTTCCTGGAGGTCACCGTGGGCGACCCCTCGGAGTTCGAGTCGGTCATGAACGTACGCGGCGAAGTGCTGCACGGCCGCTACCGCGTCCTCACCCTGGAGTCCTCCTCCATCCCCAACGCGCTCGCCGCCCTGCTGCTGCACGTCCGCGACAGCACGGGCTGCATCCCGCACATCTACTTCGAGTGGACCGAGGGCGACCCCTTCACCAACTTCCTGCGCTTCTTCCTCTTCGGCCAGGGCGAGGTCGCCCCGGTCACCCGGGAGGTCCTGCGCGAGGCCGAGCCCGACCGCGGACGGCGGCCACGGGTGCACGTCGGCTGACCACGCCCGCGAGCCGGACCGGCCGGCCCCGTCCCGCGGCCCCGTCCCCCGGCCGGTCCCTGTGCGGTGGCCGACACTCCGGGAGCGGGTGAGAGGCCGGTAATAAAGCCGGGCGCGGACCGCTCACCAGGTCGCGCGCCTCCGGCGGCTTGGCAGACTGGTCGGGTGCCCCACCATGTGCTGCTCGCCGAGGACGACCGCGCCATCCGCCATGCCCTGGAAAGGGCGCTCACGCTGGAGGGCTACGAGGTGACGGCCGTGGCCGACGGGGTGGAAGCACTGGCCCAGGCCCACCGCACCCCACCGGACGTCCTCGTCCTCGACGTCATGATGCCCGGCATCGACGGCCTCCAGGTGTGCCGCGTGCTGCGCGCCGAGGGCGACCGCACTCCGATCCTGATGCTCACCGCGCTCGTCGAGACCGCGGACCGCATTGCCGGCCTCGACGCGGGCGCCGACGACTACGTGGTCAAGCCGTTCGACGTCGAGGAGGTCTTCGCCCGGCTGCGGGCGCTCCTCCGCCGCACCGGTAACGGCACCTTCGACGACGCCCCCGCACCGCCGCCGCGGGAGCCCCGGGCCTCCGGCGCGCAGATCTCCGCGGCCGGGCTGCGCATGGACATCCAGGCACGCCGGGTCTGGCGCGGGCAGCGCGAGCTGGAACTGACCCGGACCGAGTTCGAACTCCTCGAACTCCTCGTCCGCAACGCGGACATCGTCCTGGACCACTCCACCATCTACGACCGGATCTGGGGCTACGACTTCGGCCCCGGCTCCAAGAACCTCGCCGTGTACGTGGGCTATCTGCGGCGCAAGCTCGACGAGCCGGGGGCACCGGCGCTGATCCACACCGTTCGGGGCGTGGGGTACGTCCTGAGGGAGGACTGAGTGCCACCACCCCTCCCCGGCCCGTCCGAGCCCCCAGGGCCCGCGGGCTCGGACGGCGCAGGTCAGGTCGACGGTGGGAAGCCCGTCGGGGACGGAGCCCGGCAACGGGGGGCCCGGCGGCTGTCCCGGTTCGCCGGGGCACCCCGCCGGCTGCGCCGGGTGTCCTCCCTGCGCGCCACCTTCACCGTGTCCTTCGCTGCCGTCGCCGCCGCCGTCACGGTCCTGGTCGGGTTCCTGAGCTACGACGCCGCCGCCCGACTGGTGCGCGTCGACCAGCAGACGGTCTTCGCCGAGGTCGTACAGGACCTGCGCGACCAGGTCCGTGATCACCCGCTTCAGCCGCGGGACTTCGCCTCCCCCGACACCGACCACGACGGACCCCTCGACGACATCATCCGGCCCAGCCGCACCGACATCCAGGTGCTCGGGCCCGGCGGCGCGATGGTCGACCGCGGCGGTCCGCCCCTGCCCGTGAACCGTCACGACCGGGCGATCGCCGACAACGGCACGGCGGGCGAACTGGAGGAGCACAAGGACGTCGACGTCGACGGCGACCGCTACCGGCTCGCCACCGTCGCCCTCGGCGGCGGACGGGGCGCGGTGCAGATCGCCCAGCAGTTCAGCGACACGGAGGACCTGCTCCGGGAGCTCCAGCAGCGGACCGTGCTGCTCGTCGGGGCTGTCGTGGTCGCCGCGGGGCTGTTCGGCTGGTGGCTGGCCCGGCGCATCACCCGGCGCCTGGTGCGGCTCGCCGGGGCCGCCGAGGACGTGGCGCGCACCGGTCGCCTCGGCATCCAGGTGCCGGTCACCGGGTACGACGAGGTGGCCCGCCTCGGCCGGTCCTTCGACCGGATGCTCGGCCGCCTCGCCCAGTCCGAGGAGGACCAGCGTCGCCTGGTCCAGGACGCGGGGCACGAACTCCGTACGCCGCTGACCTCCCTGCGTACCAACATCTCGATGCTCCGCCGGATCGACGAACTGCCGCCCGACGCCCGCGAGGAACTCGTCGCCGACCTGGCCCTGGAGTCCCGGGAGCTGACCGATCTGGTCAACGAACTGGTGGCCCTCGCGGCCGGCCAGTCCGACACCGAGCCCGTACGGCACCTCGACCTCGCCGATCTCGCCGAGGACGTCGCGATCGTCGCGCGCCGTCGCACCGGCCGGGAGATCACCGTCCACGTCACCGGGGACACCGCGGTCGACGGCCGGCCGACCGCCCTCCAGCGCGCGGTCTCCAACCTCGTGGAGAACGCCGCCAAGTTCGACCGGGGCGGCAGGTCGCCGATCGAGGTCGTGGTGGCGGGTCCCGCCCCGCGGACCGGCGCAGGGCAGTCCGGTGATTCCGACGGTACGGACATGGATGACCGGCCCGGGCCGGTCCGCGTCGAGGTGCGCGACCGCGGACCCGGCATCGGAGACGACGACCTCGTGCGTGTCTTCGACCGCTTCTACCGCGCCGCCGACGCCCGCAGCCTGCCCGGCTCGGGCCTCGGCCTGTCCATCGTCCGCGAGGTCGCCACGGCCCACGACGGCACACCCTTCGCGTTCCACCGCGAGGGCGGTGGCACGGTGATCGGCTTCACGGTGGGGCGCTGACCTCGCGGGTGCGCTCGCGCTCGCCTCGCGCGTGGGGTCCGGTGGGTGGGTCGGGGCCGTGCCGGTACATCCCAGTCCGTCGCCGCTGGATCAGACGTGGGCTATCTGTGCGAACTGCTGCTCGATCCGAACGTAAGCGACGGACATCAGGGAAGTACCGGCA
>NZ_JBHWVI010000120.1:0-27016 GCF_042737005.1 Streptomyces sp. NPDC060027 | reverse complement strand
GATTTGCGGTCATGCCCCCACCCCCCCCGGTCCTCTCACCCGTTCTTGGACCTGGGGGACCCCCACGCCGTACCTACGTCCCCGAGCCCGTCACGGAGCTGGGGACAGCCCATTGGAGCCGGAGATGTTCGAGGCGGTCGAGGAACTGATCGGTGAGCACGCCGATCTGGAGAAGAAGCTCGCTGACCCGTCGGTGCACGCCGATCAGGCCAACGCGCGCAAGCTCAACAAGCGCTACGCCGAGCTGACCCCGATCGTCGCGACGTACCGCTCCTGGAAGCAGACCGGGGACGACATCGGCACGGCGAAGGAGTTCGCCGCCGACGACCCCGACTTCGTGGCCGAGGTCAAGGACCTGGAGAAGCAGCGCGAGGAGCTCACCGAGAAGCTCCGCCTGCTGCTGGTCCCGCGCGACCCGAGCGACGACAAGGACGTCATCCTGGAGATCAAGGCGGGCGCCGGAGGCGACGAGTCCGCCCTGTTCGCCGGTGACCTGCTGCGCATGTACCTGCGCTACGCCGAGCGCGTCGGCTGGAAGACCGAGCTCATCGATGCCACCGAGTCCGAGCTCGGCGGCTACAAGGACGTCCAGGTCGCGGTGAAGACCAAGGGCGGCCAGGGTGCCACCGAGCCCGGCCAGGGCGTCTGGGCCCGGCTGAAGTACGAGGGCGGGGTGCACCGCGTGCAGCGCGTGCCCTCGACCGAGTCGCAGGGCCGGATTCACACGTCGGCCGCCGGTGTCCTTGTCACGCCCGAGGCCGAGGAGGTCGACGTCGAGATCCACGCGAACGATCTCCGTATCGACGTCTACCGCTCCTCGGGCCCCGGCGGCCAGTCCGTCAACACGACCGACTCCGCGGTGCGCATCACGCACATTCCCACCGGAGTCGTCGCTTCCTGCCAGAACGAGAAGAGCCAGCTGCAGAACAAGGAGCAGGCGATGCGTATCCTGCGCTCCAGGCTCCTCGCGGCGGCGCAGGAGGAAGCGGAGCGGGAGGCCGCGGACGCCCGCCGCAGCCAGGTCCGCACCGTCGACCGCTCCGAGAAGATCCGTACGTACAACTTCCCGGAGAATCGCATCTCGGACCACCGCGTCGGCTTCAAGGCGTACAACTTGGATCAGGTCCTGGACGGCGAGCTCGACGCGGTCATCCAGGCCTGCGTCGACGCGGACTCGGCCGCCAAGCTCGCCGCCGCATAACAGCAAACGACAACAGCTCAGCCCCGGAGGACCAGCGTGAACCTGCTGCTCGCGGAAGTGGCCCAGGCCACCCAGCGGCTGGCCGACGCCGGCGTGCCCTCGCCGCGCAACGACGCGGAGGAGCTCGCCGCCTTCGTGCACGGCGTGAAGCGGGGCGAGCTGCACAGTGTCAAGGACACGGACTTCGACGCCCGCTACTGGGAGGTGATCGCGCGCCGCGAGGCGCGCGAGCCGCTCCAGCACATCACCGGGCGTGCCTACTTCCGCTACCTCGAACTCCAGGTGGGGCCGGGCGTGTTCGTCCCCCGCCCGGAGACCGAGTCGGTCGTCGGCTGGGCCATAGACGCCGTCCGCGCGATGGACGTCGTCGAACCGCTGATCGTGGACCTGTGCACCGGATCGGGCGCCATCGCGCTCGCCCTCGCGCAGGAGGTCCCGCGCTCCCGTGTGCACGCCGTGGAGCTGTCCGAGGACGCCCTCCGGTGGACGCGCAAGAACGTCGAGGGGTCCAGGGTCGACCTGCGCCAGGGAGACGCCCTCGCGGCCTTCCCCGACCTCGACGGCCAGGTCGACCTGGTGATCTCCAACCCTCCGTACATCCCGCTCACCGAGTGGGAGTACGTGCAGCCGGAGGCCCGGGACTACGACCCCGAACTCGCCCTTTTCTCGGGGGAGGACGGACTCGACCTCATCCGCGGCATCGAGCGCACCGCGCACCGCCTGCTGCGCCCCGGCGGCGTCGTCGTCATCGAGCACGCCGACACCCAGGGCGGCCAGGTGCCGTGGATCTTCACCGAGGAGCGGGGCTGGGCCGACGCGGCCGACCACCCGGACCTCAACAACCGGCCGCGGTTCGCGACCGCCCGCAAGGCGATGCCGTGAGCACCGCCCAGGGTGTCCCGGCGCACCGCGCCGTCGTGTGCGCGCGCATCACGTTTCCCCGCACCCCCAGCCAGCAGTACGTGTATGAGGAGGCCCGCTAAATGGCACGGCGATACGACACCAACGACGCGACCGACCGCACCACAGGTCTGCGTGAGGCAGCGTCCGCCGTCCGCCGTGGCGAACTGGTGGTCCTCCCGACAGACACCGTCTACGGCATCGGTGCCGACGCCTTCACCTCCGAGGCCGTCGCTGACCTGCTGGACGCCAAGGGCCGGGGCCGCAACATGCCCACCCCTGTCCTCATCGGCTCCCCGAACACCCTGCACGGCCTCGTCACGGACTTCTCCGAGATGGCCTGGGAGCTCGTCGACGCGTTCTGGCCGGGCGCCCTGACGCTCGTCGCCAAGCACCAGCCGTCCCTCCAGTGGGACCTCGGGGACACCCGGGGCACCGTGGCGATCCGTATGCCGCTGCACCCCGTCGCCATCGAGCTGCTCACGGAGGTCGGTCCGATGGCCGTCTCCTCCGCCAACCTCACGGGCCACCCCGCGCCGGAGGACTGCGACGCCGCGCAGGACATGCTCGGCGACTCCGTCTCGGTCTACCTGGACGGCGGTCCGACCCCGGGCAACGTGCCCTCCTCCATCGTCGACGTGACCGGCAAGGTGCCCGTGCTGCTGCGCGCGGGCGCACTGTCGGCGGAGGAGCTCCGGAAGGTCGTACCCGACCTCGAGGTGGCGAATTGACAGCCCCTGACGCGGGGCGTGGATGGATAGGCACGGGGATCACGGGGACCGGTGGGTCCCCCAAGGGGTCCTTCCGCATCCTCCACGTCAGCACCGGCAATGTGTGCCGCTCGCCGATCACCGAGCGGCTGACCCGGCATGCCCTGGCGGACCGGCTCGGCGACCCCCTGTGGGGCGGCCTCATCGTGGAGAGCGCCGGCACCTGGGGCCATGAGGGCGCGCCCATGGAGGCCAACGCCGAGACCGTCCTCGCCGACTTCGGCGCGGACCCCTCCGGCTTCGTCGGGCGCGAGCTGCTCGACGACCACGTCATCCGCGCCGACCTGGTCCTGACGGCCACCCGCGACCACCGCGCCCAGGTCATCTCCATGGGCCACTCGGCGGGCCTGCGCACCTTCACCCTGAAGGAGTTCACCCGTCTCGTCCGCGCCATAGACACGGCGACCCTGCCGCCCCTCCAGGACGGCGTGGTCGAACGCGCCGTCGCCCTGGTGCGGGCCGCCGCGGCTCTGCGCGGCTGGCTGCTGGCCCCGACCGCGGAGGCCGACGAGGTCTACGACCCCTACGGGGCGCCGCTGCCGTTCTTCCGGTCCATCGGGGACGAGATCAACGAGGCACTGGACCCGGTCGTCACCGCTCTGACAGGGGTACCCGCTCGGGCGTAACACCGGGCGTCCCACCGGTCCCGGTTCTACATTGGACGTAAGCGTCCCCCGCCGAGGCCCGGAGTCCACCATGCCGGTCGCAACCACGCTCGAAGCGGATGTCCTGAGCCGTCAGGACCCCGAGCTCGCCGAGATCCTGCTCGGTGAGCTGGACCGGCAGTCGACCACGCTGCAGTTGATCGCGGCCGAGAACTTCACCTCGCCCGCCGTGCTGGCCGCGCTCGGCTCGCCGCTGGCGAACAAGTACGCCGAGGGATATCCCGGCGCCCGCCACCACGGCGGCTGCGAGATCGTCGACGTCGCCGAGCGCGTCGCCATCGACCGCGCCAAAGCCCTCTTCGGCGCCGATCACGCCAACGTCCAGTCCCACTCGGGGAGTTCGGCCGTCCTCGCCGCGTACGCCGCCCTGCTGCGCCCCGGTGACACCGTGCTGGCGATGGGCCTGCCCTTCGGCGGTCATCTGACCCACGGGTCGCCCGCGAACTTCTCCGGCCGCTGGTTCGACTTCGTCGGCTACGGGGTCGAGGCCGAATCCGGGCTCATCGACTACGAGCAGGTGCGCACCCTGGCCCGCGCCCGTCGCCCCAAGGCCATCGTCTGCGGATCGATCTCCTACCCCCGGCACATCGACTACGCGCTCTTCCGGGAGATCGCCGACGAGGTCGGCGCCTATCTCATCGCGGACGCCGCCCACCCCATCGGGCTCGTCGCGGGGGGAGCGGCGCCCAATCCGGTGCCGTACGCCGATGTGGTGTGCGCGACGACCCACAAGGTGCTCCGCGGGCCGCGCGGCGGCATGGTCCTGTGCGGGAGCGAGCTGGCCGAACGCGTGGACCGGGCCGTCTTCCCCTTCACCCAGGGCGGCGCGCAGATGCACACCATCGCGGCCAAGGCCGTCGCGTTCGGCGAGGCGGCGACCCCGGCGTTCACGGGGTACGCCCATCAGGTGGTCGCCAACGCGCGGGTGCTGGCCGAGGGGCTGGCCGCGGAGGGGCTCGTGATCACCACGGGCGGCACCGACACCCATCTGCTCGCCGTGGATCCGGCGCCGCTCGGTGTCGACGGGCGTACCGCGCGTGGCCGGCTCGCCGCCGCCGGTATGGTCCTCGACACCTGTGCGCTGCCTCACGGTGACGCCCGCGGTCTGCGGCTCGGCACCGCGGCGCTGACCACGCAGGGGATGGGCGAGGCGGAGATGGCCCGGGTCGCCGCACTGTTCGCGGGGGTACTGCGGGGTGAGGTCGAGGGCAGGACCGCGCGTGAGGAAGTGCGGGAGCTGACGGGAAGATTTCCGCCTTATCCGGACTGACCGGGGGTACCCGTACCGGGCTGCACAGCCACTCGTGCAACCATCGTCGCTACCTGGAAGTCCTCAACCGTATGCGTGCATCGCTAGGGTGTGGGGCTGTGATGGCCAGCGAGACCTGTGGGGAAGCCCGTGCGTGAATACCTGCTGACGCTCTGCATCACGGCCGCGGTGACGTATCTGCTGACAGGGCCGGTACGTAAATTCGCGATCGTGGCCGGAGCCATGCCGGAAATCAGGGCGCGTGACGTGCACCGGGAACCCACACCGAGGCTCGGCGGCATCGCGATGTTCTTCGGACTGTGCGCCGGCCTGCTGGTCGCCGACCATCTGAGGAACCTCAACGAGGTCTTCTCGAACTCCAACGAACCGCGCGCCCTGCTCTCCGGAGCCGCGCTGATCTGGCTGATCGGCGTGCTGGACGACAAGTTCGAGATCGACGCCCTGATCAAGCTGGGCGGCCAGATGATCGCCGCCGGCGTGATGGTCGTCCAGGGTCTGACGATCCTGTGGCTGCCGATCCCGGGCGTCGGTCTGGTCGCGCTGACCCAGTGGCAGGGCACGCTGCTCACCGTCGCGCTGGTCGTCATCACGATCAACGCCGTGAACTTCGTCGACGGCCTCGACGGTCTCGCGGCCGGCATGGTGTGCATCGCGACCGCCGCGTTCTTCATGTACGCGTACCGCATCTGGTACGGCTACGGCATCGAAGCCGCCGCCCCCGCAACGCTGTTCGCGGCGATCCTGATGGGGATGTGTCTCGGCTTCCTGCCGCACAACATGCACCCGGCGCGGATCTTCATGGGCGACTCGGGCTCGATGCTCATCGGTCTCGTGCTGGCGGCCGGCGCCATCTCCGTCACCGGACAGGTCGACCCGGACAGGCTGAACCTGTTCTCCGGCTCCGAGCGCAGCACCGTGCACCAGATGGTGCCCGCGTACATCCCGCTGCTGCTGCCGCTGACGATCATCGCGATCCCGGCCGCCGACCTGGTGCTCGCCATCGTGCGGCGCACCTGGCGCGGTCAGTCGCCGTTCGCCGCCGACCGCGGGCACCTGCACCACCGCCTCCTGGAGGTCGGCCACTCGCACAGCCGTGCCGTCCTGATCATGTACTTCTGGTCGGCGCTGATCGCCTTCGGCGCCCTCGCGTACTCGGTCAACTCGGGGGCCATGTGGAGCGTGCTCGCCATCGCGGCGCTCAGCGCGGTCGGTCTCGTGCTGCTCCTGCTGCCGCGCTTCACACCGCGCGCCCCGCGCTGGGCCGAGCACCTCGTACCGCCGCGCTACCGCCGCCGCAGGGCCGTCGTGGCGGCCGGGGCGGGGGCGTCCGTCACCCATGAGACGGCGGGGGCCGACGGGTCGGACGAGGCGCGTGAGCACCGTGCTCCGGTGGCCGCCGGAGTCTCAGGAGTCAACGGAGCGACGGCCATTGGTACCCGTTCGCGACTCCTGGATCGGCGTGAGGCCGAGTCCTCGCGCTGACGCGAAGGTAAGAATCTGACTAACGCGTGACCAAATCGTGGGGTAGCAAAGCATCCCAATACCAGACAACTTGGTTCTCTGGATGCACAGACGCGCGCCTTCACTCTCATGTGTGACAGTTGGCACACCACCAGGTAAAGACCTCATCAAATAGTTTGTGATACGGTTCACGAGAACCCAGGGCAGAGCCGAAGGACCCCAGTACGACGGTCCCTTGGCGTGAGGTTCTCTCTCGGCCCGGGTCTACGCTCGTCCATGACGACACGCCCCCCTTAGCAAGCGGAGTTGCCGCCATGCCGTCCAATGACGCCCGGATTCTCCTTCAGGCCGCTGTGCCCACAGCTGCCGTCGGCGCGATTGCCGCCGTCGTCAGTGGTGTGGTCGCCGGCGGCAAGGGAGCGATCGGGGCGGTCGTCGCGACGCTGGTCGTGCTCCTCTTCATGGGGCTCGGGCTCTACGTTCTGCAGCGCACTGCCAAATCGCTTCCGCACCTGTTCCAGGCGATGGGCCTCTTGCTCTACACGGCACAGATTCTTCTGCTGTTCATCTTTGTCGCCGCGTTCAAGAACACATCGCTGTTCAACCCCAAGGCCTTCGCGCTCACCCTGGTCGCCACCACCCTCGTGTGGATCGGCGCACAGGCGCGTGCCCAGATGAAGGCCAGGATTCTCTACGTCGAACCGGACTCCTCGAAGGGCGACAAGCCCGAAAAGAAGGGCCACTCGTCGTGAGGGGTAGGGCCGGGATAAGTGGGCCGAAGAGATCCTGCTATCGTCCGGTGCCAACTGCGGCATCGCGGGCGCGGGCATCTGAGCTGACGCCTGCTCAATCGCGAGGCTTGATGCCCCACAGCCGCCCCCACATCCGTAACACCAGTCCAGTGCCGAACCGCGGCCGTGCGCCGCGCCGACACAACGAGGTTGCCGTACCTATGCGCCACGCTGAAGGAGCCCGCGGTGAGTGCTGACCCGACGCAGGTGCTCGCCTTCGAGACCGACTGCCACATCTTCGACGGCTGTGGCTTCCCGGCTCCCGGCCTGCACTCGTTCCTGTTCGAGCCCCTCTGGGGCGACGCGGACAGCAACCTGTACTTCAACAAGACGATGCTCCTGGCGCTGCTCGGCTCGCTTGTCGTCGTCGGCTTCTTCTGGGCCGCCTTCCGTAAGCCGAAGGTCGTCCCGGGCAAGCTGCAGATGGTCGCCGAGGCCGGCTACGACTTCATCCGCCGCGGTGTCGTCTACGAGACGATCGGCAAGAAGGAAGGCGAGAAGTACGTACCTCTGGTCGTCTCTCTGTTCTTCTTCATCTGGATGATGAACCTGTGGTCGATCATCCCGGTCGCCCAGTTCCCGGTCACGGCGATCATCGCCTACCCCGCGGTACTCGCCGGAATCGTCTACATCGTCTGGGTGTCCCTGACGTTCAAGCGCCACGGATTCGTCGGAGCGTTCAAGAACTTCAGCGGCTACGACAAGTCGCTGGGCCCGGTTCTCCCGCTGGCCATGTTCATCGAACTCCTCTCGAACCTGATCGTCCGGCCGTTCACGCACGCGGTGCGACTGTTCGCGAACATGTTCGCGGGTCACACCCTGCTGCTGCTGTTCACGATCGCTTCCTGGTACCTGCTCAACGGCTTCGGGATCGCCTATGCGGGCGTCTCGTTCGTCATGGTCATCGTCATGACGGCCTTCGAGCTGTTCATCCAGGCTCTGCAGGCGTACGTGTTCGTGCTGCTGACCTGCACCTTCATCCAGGGCGCGATGGCCGAGCACCACTGAGCTGCCCGCCTCTCGACCCCGCAGTCGTCCGGTGGCCAACCCCCACCGGTCCGTAAAGAAAAGGAAGAACTGGCATGTCCCAGACCCTTGCCGCTGTCTCCGGCTCGCTCGGCTCGATCGGTTACGGCCTCGCGGCCATCGGCCCCGGCGTCGGCGTCGGCATCATCTTCGGTAACGGCACCCAGGCGCTCGCCCGTCAGCCCGAGGCCGCCGGTCTGATCCGCGCCAACCAGATCCTCGGCTTCGCCTTCTGTGAGGCGCTCGCCCTCATCGGTCTGGTCATGCCGTTCGTCTACGGCGTCTGATCCACCCGATCAGCGACAGCCCACTAGACGAAAGGCACTGACATGAGCCACTTGCTCATTCTGGCGGCCGAGGAGAAGGAAAACCCTCTCATCCCGCCGATCCCCGAGCTTGTCATCGGCCTGCTCGCCTTCGTCATCGTCTTCGGCTTCCTGGCGTGGAAGCTTCTCCCGAACATCAACAAGGTTCTGGAGCAGCGTCGCGAGGCCATCGAGGGCGGTATCGAAAAGGCCGAGGCCGCTCAGACCGAGGCCCACAGCGTTCTTGAGCAGTACAAGGCTCAGCTCGCCGAGGCCCGTCACGAGGCCGCGCGCCTGCGCCAGGAGGCACAGGAGCAGGGCGCCACGCTCATCGCCGAGATGCGCGCGGAAGGCCAGCGGCAGCGCGAGGAAATCGTCGCCGCCGGTCACACGCAGATCGAGGCCGACCGCAAGGCCGCCGCTCAGGCGCTGCGTCAGGACGTCGGCCACCTGGCCACCGACCTGGCCGGCAAGCTCGTCGGCGAGTCCCTTGAGGACCACGCCCGGCAGAGCCGCGTCATCGACCGTTTCCTCTCCGAGCTTGAGGAGAAGGCCGAGGCGGCTCGATGACAGCGCACGGAGCGAGCCGCGAGGCAACCGCAGCCGCACGTGAGCGTCTCGACGCGCTGACGGACTCGACGTCCGTGGACGCGGCGCAGCTCGCCGACGAGCTGGCCGCGGTCACCGCGCTGCTCCACCGCGAGGTGTCGCTGCGTCGGGTCCTCACCGACCCGGCGCAGCCCGGCGAGGCCAAGGCCGAGCTGGTCCGGCGTCTGATCGGCGCCCAGGTGGGCGGCACCGCCGCCGACCTGGTGTCCGGCATGGTGCGTTCCCGCTGGTCGCAGCCCCGCGACCTGGTGGACGCCCTCGAGGAGCTCACCGCCACCGCCGACCTCACGGCGGCGCAGCGGACGGGCGCGCTCGACAACGTCGAGGACGAGCTGTTCCGCTTCGGCCGGATCGTCGCCTCGAGCACCGAGCTGCGCGCCGCGCTGACCGACCGGGCCGCCACCACGGCGGCCAAGAGCGAGCTGCTGCGCAGCCTGCTCGGCGGCCGGGCCGACGTGACGACCGAGCGTCTGGTGACGCGCCTTGTGACCGCGCCTCGCGGACGTAGCCTGGAAGCGGGACTCGAGTCCCTGTCCAGGCTCGCCGCCGAGCGCCGCAACCGCATGGTCGCCGTGGTCACCTCGGCGGTGCCGCTGAGTGACGGACAGAAGCAGCGCCTCGGCGCCGCTCTGGCGAAGCTCTACGGCCGCCCGATGCACCTCAACCTCGACGTGGACCCCGATGTCCTCGGCGGGATCCGGGTGCAGGTCGGCGACGAGGTCATCAACGGTTCCCTCGCGGACCGTCTCGAGGACGCCGCCCGCCGCATGGCGAGCTAGTAATCCCATAAGCAGTAGGCAATTACGGCCCATGTTGGGCCGTGCAGAGGATTCACCTCTCATAGGGGGGAGTCCCCATCCCCCCAAGTGAAACTTCGGGCCCAACAAGGAGAGCAGGGAACCCAGATGGCGGAGCTCACGATCCGGCCGGAGGAGATCCGGGACGCGCTGGAGAACTTTGTCCAGTCGTACCAGCCGGACGCGGCCTCGCGCGAGGAGGTCGGTACGGTCACCGTCGCCGGCGACGGTATCGCCAAGATCGAGGGTCTGCCCTCGGCGATGGCCAACGAGCTGCTGAAGTTCGAGGACGGCACCCTCGGCCTCGCGCTGAACCTGGAAGAGCGCGAGATCGGTGCGGTCGTCCTCGGCGAGTTCAGCGGCATTGAAGAGGGCCAGCCGGTGCAGCGCACCGGTGAGGTTCTGTCCGTCGCCGTGGGCGAGGGCTACCTCGGCCGCGTCGTCGACCCGCTCGGCAACCCGATCGACGGCCTCGGCGAGATCGAGACCACCGGCCGCCGCGCCCTCGAGCTGCAGGCTCCGGGCGTCATGGTCCGCAAGTCGGTGCACGAGCCGATGGAGACCGGCTACAAGGCCGTCGACGCGATGACCCCGATCGGCCGTGGCCAGCGTCAGCTGATCATCGGTGACCGTCAGACCGGCAAGACCGCGCTGGCCGTCGACACGATCATCAACCAGCGCGACAACTGGCGCTCGGGCGACACCAAGAAGCAGGTCCGCTGCATCTACGTCGCCATCGGTCAGAAGGGCTCGACCATCGCCTCCGTGCGTGGCGCCCTCGAAGAGGCCGGCGCGCTCGAGTACACGACCATCGTCGCCGCCCCGGCGTCCGACCCGGCCGGCTTCAAGTACCTGGCGCCGTACACCGGTTCGGCCATCGGTCAGCAGTGGATGTACGAGGGCAAGCACGTCCTCATCATCTTCGACGACCTCTCGAAGCAGGCCGACGCCTACCGCGCCGTGTCCCTGCTGCTCCGCCGTCCGCCGGGGCGCGAGGCCTACCCCGGTGACGTCTTCTACCTGCACTCCCGTCTGCTGGAGCGCTGCGCGAAGCTCTCCGACGACCTGGGCGCCGGTTCGATGACGGGTCTGCCGATCGTCGAGACCAAGGCGAACGACGTGTCGGCGTTCATCCCGACCAACGTCATCTCCATCACCGACGGCCAGTGCTTCCTGGAGTCCGACCTGTTCAACGCCGGTCAGCGTCCGGCCCTGAACGTCGGTATCTCGGTCTCCCGTGTCGGTGGCTCCGCCCAGCACAAGGCGATGAAGCAGGTCTCCGGCCGGCTCCGCCTCGACCTCGCCCAGTACCGCGAGCTGGAGGCGTTCGCCGCCTTCGGTTCCGACCTGGACGCCGCGTCGAAGTCGCAGCTGGAGCGCGGTCAGCGTCTGGTCGAGCTGCTCAAGCAGGCTCAGTACCAGCCGATGCCGACCGAGGACCAGGTCGTCTCCGTCTGGGCCGGCACCACCGGCAAGATGGACGACGTACCGGTCGCCGACATCCGCCGCTTCGAGAAGGAGCTCCTGGAGTTCCTGCACCGCAAGGAGCAGGGCCTCATGACCTCCATCAAGGAGGGCGGCAAGATGTCGGACGACACGCTCACCGCCATCGCGGACGCCATCGTCGACTTCAAGAAGCAGTTCGAGACCTCGGACGGGAAGCTTCTCGGCGAGGACAATCCGGCCGCTGCCAAGTGACGTAAGGAAGGGACCTGACTCATGGGAGCCCAGCTCCGGGTCTACAAGCGTCGCATCCGATCCGTCACCGCGACCAAGAAGATCACCAAGGCGATGGAGATGATCGCCGCCTCGCGCGTCGTCAAGGCGCAGCGCAAGGTGGCGGCCTCCGCGCCGTACGCGACCGAGCTCACCCGCGCGGTCACGGCGGTCGGCACCGGCTCGAACACCAAGCACCCGCTGACCACGGAGGCGGAGACGGCGACCCGTTCCGCGGTGCTGCTCCTCACGAGCGACCGCGGACTGGCCGGCGCCTTCAACTCCAACGCCATCAAGGCGGCGGAGCTGCTGACCGCCCGTCTTGAGGCCGAGGGCAAGGAGGTCGACACGTACATCGTCGGCCGCCGCGGTCTGGCCCACTACAACTTCCGCGAGCGCAAGGTCGCGGAGTCGTGGTCGGGCTTCACCGACGAGCCCACGTACGCGGACGCGAAGAAGGTGGCGGGTCCGCTCATCGAGGCCATCGAGAAGGAGACGGCGGACGGCGGCGTGGATGAACTCCACATCGTCTACACCGAGTTCGTCTCGATGATGACGCAGACGGCCATCGACGGCCGGCTGCTGCCGCTTCGCCTCGAAGAGGTGGCGGAAGAGGCGCCCAAGGGCGAGATCCTTCCGCTGTACGAGTTCGAGCCGTCGGCGGAGGACGTCCTTGACGCCCTTCTGCCGCGCTACGTCGAGAGCCGTATCTACAACGCGCTGCTCCAGTCGGCTGCCTCCAAGCACGCCGCCACGCGCCGCGCGATGAAGTCGGCGACCGACAACGCGGGAGACCTGATCACCACGCTCTCCCGACTTGCCAATGCGGCCCGCCAGGCCGAAATCACCCAGGAAATCAGCGAGATCGTCGGCGGCTCCGCAGCCCTTGCCGACGCGACCGCGGGGAGTGACAAGTAATGACGACGACTTCTGAGACGGCCGTTGCCACGGGCCGCGTCGCCCGGGTCATCGGCCCGGTCGTCGACGTGGAGTTCCCCGTCGACGCGATGCCGGAGATTTACAACGCCCTTCACGTCGAGGTGGCCGACCCGGCCAACGCCGGCGAGCTGAAGACGCTGACCCTGGAAGTCGCCCAGCACCTGGGTGACGGCCTGGTCCGTACGATCTCCATGCAGCCCACCGACGGTCTGGTCCGCCAGGCCGCGGTCACCGACACCGGTGCCGGAATCACGGTTCCCGTCGGTGACTTCACCAAGGGCAAGGTGTTCAACACCCTCGGTGAGGTGCTGAACAGCGACGAGAAGTACTCGGGCGAGCGCTGGTCCATCCACCGCAAGGCCCCGCGCTTCGACGAGCTCGAGTCGAAGACCGAGATGTTCGAGACCGGCGTCAAGGTCATCGACCTCCTCACCCCGTACGTCAAGGGTGGAAAGATCGGTCTGTTCGGTGGTGCCGGTGTCGGCAAGACGGTGCTCATCCAGGAGATGATCTACCGCGTCGCCAACAACCACGACGGTGTCTCCGTGTTCGCCGGTGTCGGCGAGCGCACGCGTGAGGGCAACGACCTCATCGCGGAGATGGCGGAGTCGGGCGTCATCGACAAGACCGCCCTTGTCTTCGGCCAGATGGACGAGCCCCCGGGCACCCGTCTTCGTGTGGCCCTCGCGGGTCTGACCATGGCGGAGTACTTCCGCGATGTGCAGAAGCAGGACGTGCTGTTCTTCATCGACAACATCTTCCGCTTCACGCAGGCCGGTTCCGAGGTCTCGACCCTGCTCGGCCGTATGCCCTCCGCGGTGGGCTACCAGCCGAACCTGGCCGACGAGATGGGTCTCCTCCAGGAGCGCATCACCTCGACCCGTGGTCACTCGATCACCTCGATGCAGGCGATCTACGTCCCCGCGGACGACCTGACCGACCCGGCCCCGGCCACCACGTTCGCCCACCTCGACGCGACGACGGTTCTCTCCCGTCCGATCTCCGAGAAGGGCATCTACCCGGCCGTGGACCCGCTGGACTCCACGTCCCGCATCCTGGACCCCCGCTACATCGCGGCGGACCACTACGCGGCCGCGATGCGCGTCAAGTCGGTTCTTCAGAAGTACAAGGACCTTCAGGACATCATCGCGATCCTCGGTATCGACGAGCTGGGCGAGGAGGACAAGCTCACCGTCCACCGTGCCCGTCGCGTGGAGCGCTTCCTGTCCCAGAACACCCACGTCGCCAAGCAGTTCACCGGCGTCGACGGGTCGGACGTCCCGCTGGACGAGTCGATCGTGGCCTTCAACGCGATCATCGACGGCGAGTACGACCACTTCCCGGAGCAGGCGTTCTTCCTGTGCGGTGGCATCGAGGACCTCAAGGCCAACGCCAAGGAGCTCGGCGTCTCCTGAACCTCGTGTTCTGAGTGAGGGGGGCGGGGCCGCGCCTCGCGGGGTGCGGTCCGTCCCCCCTCCGTACGCCTACTAGACTTTGACCCAACACCCGGCAGCAACGCCGGGTGGTGACCCGAGGAGCCCACCTTGGCTGCTGAGCTGCACGTCGAGCTCGTCGCCGCGGACCGCAGTGTCTGGTCCGGCGAGGCCACCCTGGTCGTCGCGCGTACCACGTCCGGCGACATCGGCGTCATGCCCGGTCACCAGCCGCTTCTCGGTGTGCTGGAGTCGGGCCCGGTGACCATCCGTACGAGTGATGGTGAAACGGTTATCGCCGCGGTGCACGGCGGTTTCATCTCATTCGCTGACAACAAGCTGTCGCTGCTGGCCGAGATCGCCGAGCTGTCGGACGAGATCGATGTCCAGCGTGCGGAGCGGGCGCTCGAGCGCGCGAAGTCGGACGCCGACGCGTCCGCCGAGCGCCGGGCGGACGTCCGCCTGCGTGCGGTGGCGACCCGCTGACCATCGGTGCGACCCCAGGCTTTTAGGCGCTGGGGGCGCACTGTGTGAAGCTTTGCCTCAGCCGCGGCTGGGACCGGATCACTCCGGCCCTGGCCGCGGCTGAGGCAAATCCGGAAGTTTTTCCTTTTCCGTTACCTAGGAGACGAGGAGGTCGGTGTCGATGGTCCTCGCTCTGACTGTGTGCGGAATCGTAGTGGCGCTCGTAGTGGTGGGGCTGTTCGTCTTCGGCCTCCGCCGCCGGCTGATCCAGCGTTCCGGCGGAACGTTCGACTGCAGTCTGCGCTGGGACGTCCCCGAGAAGGGTGACCTCAGCGGCAAGGGCTGGAGTTATGGGGTCGCCCGCTACAACGGCGACCGGATCGAGTGGTACCGCGTCTTCTCCTACGCCCCCCGCCCGCGCCGCGTCCTGGAACGCTCGGCGATCGAGGTGGCGGGCCGCCGTACCGCGGAGGGCGAGGAGGAGCTCGCGCTGCTCTCCGACGCGATCATCCTCGCCTGTCTCCATCGCGGCACGCGCCTCGAACTGGCGATGAGCGAGGACGCGCTGACCGGATTCCTCGCCTGGCTGGAGGCGGCTCCGCCCGGACAAAGGGTGAACGTGGCGTAGCGACGTTCGGGGCCCCGTTGGGTGGGGGTCCCCCCGGCCGTCGGCGCCGGGGGAGCCGAGAAGAACGCCGCGGACAGACCCGGAGGTCTGCCCGCGGCGGTCGTGCGGGGTGGTGCGGGGTCAGCTCAGGCCGTTGTTGATGGCGCTGACCAGTTCACCGTTGCTGGTGTCACCGCTGAACTCCCAGAAGAAAGCGCCGCGGAGACCCTGGGTCTTGGCCCACGCCATCTTCGTTCCGATGGTGGTCGGGGTGTCGTACGACCACCAGTTGCTGCCGCAGTGGGCGTACGCCGTGCCGGCGATGGTGCCGGTGACGGGGCAGGACGTCTTGAGGACCTTGTAGTCCTCGTTGCCCGGCTCGTACGTGCCCGGCGCGGGACCGGTGGCGGTGCCGCCCGGGGCGTCCTGGGTGACGCCGGTCCAGCCGCGCCCGTAGAAGCCGATGCCGACCAGCAGCTTGCCGGCGGGCACGCCCTTGGACTTGAACTTGGCGATCGCGTCGGCCGTGGTGAACCCGGCCTGCGGGATGCCGCTGTACGAGGTGAGCGGGGAGTGCGGGGCGGTCGGGCCGTCCGCGTCGAAGGCGCCGAAGAAGTCGTACGTCATCACGTTGTACCAGTCGACGTACTGCGCGGCGCCCGCGTAGTCGGCGGCGTCGACCTTTCCGCCCGAGGTGCCGTCGGCCGTGGTGGCGGCGGTGACCAGGTTGTTCGTGCCGAACTTGGCGCGCAGCGCCTGCATGAGGTTCTTGTAGGCCGCCGCACCGCTGGTGTCGCAGGTCAGGCCGCAGGCGTTCGGGTACTCCCAGTCGATGTCGATGCCGTCGAAGACATCGGCCCAGCGCGGGTCCTCGACCAGGTCGTAGCAGGACTGCGCGAAGGCCGCCGGGTTCTTGGCCGCCTCACCGAAGCCGCCGGACCAGGTCCAGCCGCCGAAGGACCACAGCACCTTGATGTTCGGGTACTTGGCCTTCAGTTCACGCAGCTGGTTGAAGTTGCCGCGCAGCGGCTGGTCCCAGGTGTCGGCGACGCCGCTGACCGACTGGTCGGCGGTGAAGGCCTTGTCGTAGTCGGCGTAGGAGTCGCCGATCGCGCACTTGCCGCCGGTGACGTTGCCGAAGGCGTAGTTGATGTGCGTGATCTTCGCGGCCGAGCCGGACGTCACCAGGTTCTTGACGTTGTAGTTGCGGCCGTAGATGCCCCACTCGGTGAAGTAGCCGAGCTTGACGGTGTTGCCGGTGGGCGGCGGGTTGGTGCCGCCGCCGGTGGTGTGCACGGAGACCGCGCCGCTGACCGGACCGGTCTGGTCGGCGGTGTCACGGGCCTGGACCGTGTACGAGTAGTCGGTGCCGGCGGTCAGGCCGGTGTCCGTGTACGAGGTCGTCGTCACGGTCGCGACCTTGGAGCCGCCGCGCAGGACGTCGTAGTTCTTGACGCCCTTGTCGTCGGTGGCCGCGCTCCAGGAGAGCTTCACCGAGGTGTCGGTGACGGAGGAGGCGCTGGGGGTGCCGGGCGCGGAGGGCGGGTTGTCACCGGGGACGGTGGGGCCGCCGTCACAACTGCCGCCGTTCAGGGTGCAGTTGCTGGGGGAGCCGGAGCCCGCGCCGTTGAAGCCGAAGGAGACGGAGGCGCCCGCCGCGAGACTGCCGTTCCAGGACTTGTTCTTGGCGGTCCAGTGGGTGCCGGAGTTGGTGACGTCCGCGTCCCAGGCCGAGGTGACGGAGGTTCCGGAGGGGAAGTCCCACTCGATCGTCCACGAACTGATGGCGGTGGTACCGGTGTTCTTGACGGTCCACTTGCCTTCGAAGCCGGTGCCCCAGTCCTGGGTCTTGGCGTACGTGGCGGTGGCGGTGGTGGCGGCCTGGGCGGGGCCCGCGAGGCCGACCAGGGCGGCGAGGGGGAGGAGCAGGGTGGTGAGCCCCGCCACGGTTCTGTGTCTGGCTCTCTGCCGGAAGCGCATGACGCCTCTCCTCTTTCGTCTGTTGCCTCGGGGGTGCCGCAGGGGGTGGGGGACCGCGACCGTGCTCGGCCCGTGGGGGGCGTGCGCGCGCTCGCGCTCCGGCCGGCGACGCGCCCCCTGGGCTGGGGGTGTCGTGGGCATGTCTAAGCGCAGTGTGGCGAGAATAGAAAGGTCTGGACCACGGGTCAATAGGTCTGGACCAGTGCATCCCGTTCGCTTCAGATCCCCAACTCCTGTGCGAGGACGGCAGCTTGGACCCGACTGCGCAGTTCCAGCTTGCCCAGCAGTCGGCTGACGTGCGTCTTCACCGTCGCCTCCGCCATCGTGAGCCGCTTCGCGATCTCCGCGTTCGACAGCCCTTCACCCAGACAGGAAAGAACCTCGCGCTCGCGCCGGGTCAGCGCGTCCAGGACGGCCGGATCGGCGGTCGGCTCCCGGACGGGCTTCGCAGCGAACTCGGAGATCAGCCGGCGCGTGACGGCCGGCGCGATCAGCCCCTCGCCGCGCGCCACCGTCCGGACCGCCTCCAGCAGAGCCCGCGCGTCGGTGTTCTTCAGCAGGAAGCCGGACGCGCCCGCGCGCAGCGCCCCGAAGACGTACTCGTCGAGATCGAAGGTGGTCAGCACGAGGACGTCGGCGAGCCGCTCGTCGACCACCTGCCGGGTGGCGGACACCCCGTCCAGCCGCGGCATCTGCACATCCATCAGGACGAGATCCGGCCGCAGTTCGCGGGCGAGGGCCACCGCCCGCTCCCCGTCCGCCGCCTCACCGACCACCTCGATGTCGGGCGCGCTGCGCAGGATGAGGACGAGTCCGGCGCGTACCGCGGACTGGTCCTCGGCGACGAGGACACGGATCATGCTTCTTCTCCTCGGGTGACGGGTTCTCCCCGGGTGAGGGGCAGCGTGGCGCGCACGGTCCAGGTCCGGCCGGCGGGGGAGTCGCCGGAGCCCGCCGCGAAGGTGCCCCCGAGGAGCGCGGCCCGCTCCCGCATCCCGACGAGACCGGCTCCGGAGCCGGGGGCGCGCGGACCGTCCCGGTCGCCGTACGGGCTGGTGATCCGCACGGTCAGCGCGCCGTCCGCCCGGGTGAGCGCGACGGTCACCCGGCCGGCCGCGGCGTGCTTGAGGGCGTTGGTCAGGGACTCCTGGACGATCCGGTACGCGGCGAGCTCGACCGGCGCCGGCAGCCGCTCCCCGTGCGCCGCCTCCAGCGTCACGTCGAGCCCGTTGGTGCGGGCGCCCGCGAGCAGCGCTTCGAGACCGTCGAGCGTGGGCGCCGCCGCGGGCTCCCGGTCGCCGCTGTCGTCGCGCAGGATGCCGATCAGCCGCCGCATCTCGGCGAGACCCTCGACGCTGTTCTCCCGGATGACGGCGAGGGCGTCCTGCGAGGTCCTCGGGTCGTCGAGCGAGAGCGCGGCCGTGGAGTGGATGGCGATCGCCGAGAGGTGGTTGGCGACCATGTCGTGCAACTCCCGTGCCATCCGGGCGCGTTCGGCAGTGATGGCCTGGGTCCGGTCGATCTCGGCGAGCAGGGCGGTCTGTTCGGCGCGCAGCCGCTCGGCGTCGGCGGTGTCACGGTGGTTGCGGACGATCCAGCCGGTGGCGGCGGGGGTGAACGTCACCAGGCCGGTGAACGCCCCGATCAGCAGTCCCTCGGCTCTGTGCCAGGCGGCGACCGGCCACACCGTGGCGATCACCGTGACCAGCCCGGTGATCCGCGGGATGCGCCGGGCCGAACCGGGCGATCCGTACAGCACGGCCGCGTACACCAGGTCCGTGAACATCACGACGGTGGCGAGGTTGCCCCGCGTCAGCAGGTCCGCGACCAGGGCCAGGGTGCCGGTCAGCAGGGCGGTGCGCGGCCGGGAACGGCGCAACAGCTCGCAGCCGGACATCACTGCCAGCGGGACGAGCACCGCCCAGCCCTGGTCGACGCGCGCGAGCCCGTCGTCCGCGGTGCGGCTGTACAGGCCGGCCCCCCACAGACAGAGTCCGCCGAGCAGCCCGCCCACGGCGATGCGGACGTCGTCGCGGTGCGGGCGGGGGAGTGGGGCCATGAACCCATCCAACACGGCGGGCGGCGCCCCGGCCTCCCCGTCACGGGTGACCTGCCGCTGCATCGAAAGTCGCAGTCCGGCCTCGTCATCGCCGACGACGTATCGGGCGGCCGTGCCCGCGAGCCTGGAACGGTGAGCGAGAGGAGCGAACCGTGGTCGTCGGACTGATCATCGCCTGCGAGGTGGGCTTCTGGGTGCTGCTGGCGGCGGGCCTCGCCGTCCGCTACCTGCTGCAGCGGCGCCGTACCGGTGCGGCCCTGCTGCTGTGCGAGCCCGTCCTCGAACTGGTCCTCTTCGCGGTGACGGCCGTCGAACTCAGGAACGGCGCCGAACCGGGCTGGGAACACGGCCTGGCCGCGCTGTACATCGGCTTCACCGTCGCCTACGGCCCCTACACGATCCGCCGGCTCGACGGGTACGCCGCCCACCGCCTCGCCGGCGGCCCGCGCCCGCCGGGGCCGCCCCGCCACGGCATGGCCCGCGCGGCCCACGAGGGCCGGCTCTGGCTGCGCACGGTGCTCGCGGCCGCCGTCGCCTGCGCCCTGCTGGAGGGTGCCGTCCGGTATGTCGGCGACGGCGCCACGGAGTCGCTGCGCGGCTTCCAGTGGACGGCCCTGCGCGCGGCCGCGATCCACGGGGTGATCGCCCTGACGTATCTGCTGTGGCCCAAGAGGGCACCGGCGGGCGAGCCGGAGCCCGGGCGGCGCGTCACGAAGGACTGAGGACGAGGGACGCGCGCGCCCGGTGCGTCCCCCGTCCCGTGTCGGCCAGCTGCCGGCTAGCGCTCCCCGCCCGGGACCCACAGCACGTCGCCCACGTCCTTGTTCGCCGTGCGGGCCAGGATGAACAGCAGGTCGGAGAGCCGGTTGAGGTAGGTGGCGGTGAGCGGGTTCATCGCCTCTCCGTGGACCTCCAGTGCCGCCCAGGTGGAGCGCTCGGCGCGGCGTACGACCGTGCACGCCTGGTGGAGGAGGGCCGCGCCGGTGCTGCCGCCGGGCAGGATGAAGGAGCGGAGCTTCTCCAGCCGCTCGTTGAAGAGGTCGCAGTCCGCCTCCAGCTTGTCGATGTAGAACTGCTCCACGCGCAGCGGCGGGTACTTCGGGTCCTCGACCACCGGCGTCGACAGGTCCGCACCCACGTCGAACAGGTCGTTCTGGACGCGGGTGAGGACCTGGACGACCTCCGCCTCCAGGCCGCCCAGCGCGATCGCCGTACCGATCACCGCGTTCGCCTCGTTGGCGTCGGCGTACGCCGAGATCCGCAGATCGGTCTTGGCGACCCTGCTCATGTCACCGAGGGCGGTGCTGCCCTGGTCGCCGGTCCGGGTGTAGATGCGCGTCAGATTGACCATGAGGCCAGCCTAGTTAGGCCCCGGCCCTCCGGAAGACCCGTGTGCCCACCGTCACGGCGAGCGCGGCGAGGGAGAGGGCCACCAGCACGCCGTACAGCATGTGCGCGGTGGCGTACGAGCCGACGTAGGCGTCCCGCACCGCGTCCACCAGGTAGCGGAACGGCATCAGGTGCGAGAGGACGTCCAGCCAGCCGGGGGCTAGGGTCATCGGCAGCATCAGGCCGGACAGCAGCATGGACGGCATGGTCAGCGCGTTGACGGCGGGGCCGAATTCCTGGGGCGTACGGACCTTCATGGCGAGGGCGTAGGACAGCGAGGCGAGCGAGAGGGTCAGCAGGGCGACGAACGCGAAGCCGATCAGGACACCGGCGAGCGGCGCCCGCAGACCCATCACCAGCGCCGCCAGGACGAGCAGCACCGCCTGGAGGACGAAGACGGTGGCGTCGCGCAGCACGCGCCCGAGCAGCAGCGCGAGGCGGCTCACGGGGGTGACCCGCATCCGTTCCACGATGCCCAGGTTCTTCTCGATGATGATCGTGAAGCCCGCGAACGCGGCGCCGAACAGGCCGAGTTGGAGCAGCAGGCCGGGTACCAGGACCTGCCAGGAGGTGCCCCGGGCGCCGAGCGGCAGACCGGTCAGGAGCGGGCCGAAGAAGAGCAGGTGGAGCAGCGGCATCAGGACGCCGAAGAGCATCGCGAAGCGGGAACGCAGGGTCTGCCGGGCGTAACGCCCGAAGATCAGCGCGGTGTCGTGGAGAAGCATCGGTCCTCGGTCCTGTGTGGCGGGTCGGTCGGCTGCGGGCGGGTTCAGACGGCCACGGGGGTGGCGTCGGCCGGGTCGGGGCCGCGTCCGGTGATGGCGAGGAAGGTGTCCTGGAGGGTCGCGTCGAGGGAGCCGCCGTGCGCCAGCTTGAGTGCGCCCGGTGTGCCGTCGGCGACCACCACGCCCCGGTCGACGATCACCAGCCGGTCGGCGAGCGCGTCGGCCTCGTCGAGGTAGTGGGTGGTGAGGAAGACCGTGGTGCCGTGGGTGTCGCGCAGCCGGCGCACGAGGTCCCAGAGGTCGGCGCGGCTGCCGGGGTCGAGTCCGGTCGTCGGCTCGTCGAGGAACAGCACCACGGGCCGGTGGGTGAGGCCGAGCGCGATGTCCAGGCGGCGCCGCTGGCCGCCGGAGAGTGCGGACGTGCGGCGGTCCATCAGACCGGTGAGGCCGAGCTCGTGCGCCAGCTCGTCGGCCCGCTCCACCGCCCGCGGCCTCGGCAGCCGGTACAGCCGCCCCTGGGTGACGAGTTCCTCCCGCACGGTGACGTGCGGGTCGACGCCTCCCGACTGGGCCACGTAGCCGCAGGCGCGGCGCACTCCGGCCGGATCGCCGGCCAGGTCGCAGCCCGCGACGGTGGCCGCTCCGCCGGTGGGCGCGAGGAGGGTGGTGAGCATCCGGAGCGTGGTGGTCTTGCCCGCGCCGTTCGGGCCGAGGAAGCCGAGGATCTCGCAGGGGCGCACCGTGAGGTCGATGCCGCGCACCGCCTCCACGGGGCCGCGCTTGGTCCGGAAGGTGCGGGCCAGACCGGCCGTACTGATGATTGCCATGCCGTCAAGAAAAACAGAGTCCCTGCAATTTTGCAATGACTCCAAGATTTCAGGCGGTCCAGCGAAAGCTACGATGCGGACATGGCTGAGGGACTCAGGGAGCGGAAGAAACGGCAGACCAGGCAGTACATCTCCGATGTCGCCACGGGACTGTTCCTGGAGCGGGGCTTCGACGCGGTGACGGTCGCGGAGGTCGCGGACGCCGCGAACGTCTCCGTGAACACCGTCTACAACTACTTCCCGGCCAAGGAGGACCTCTTCCTCGACCGGTCCGCGGGCGTGGTCGACCGGCTGGCCCGCTGGGTGCGCGGCCGGCCGAAGGGCGAGTCGGCCGCCGCCGCCGTCCTGCGCGAACTGCGCGAGGAGGTCGAGGCGGTTTCGCCCCGACTCGGCCTGATGGTGGATTATGCCCGCTTCATGCAGGTCATCCACGAGGCTCCCGCGCTCCGTTCGCGGCTGTGGGCGATCGGGCAGGACATCCTCGTCAACCTGGAGGAGGCGCTGCGCGAGGAGACGGGCGCGCCGCCCGAGGACTCGCTGCCGGGCCTCGTCGCCGGCCAGATCAACTGGGTGCACCAGACCGTCATGTCGGCCATCGGCCGCGAGATGATGGCCGGTCGAAATCCGGACGAAGTGTCACGAGAGATCCTCGTGCTCCTCGACGACATGGAGGACCTGTTGAGCCGGAAGGTCCTCAACTACGCCGTACGGGCGGTCGAATGACCCGCGTCGGTGTGACGTCCGTCAGATGAGACGTGACGCGCATTACTTACCGGTCACACAGGCCCTCACGGGCGCTAGGGTCCGCCGAAAGAGCCAACTCAAGCAGTGGATAAAGGGGAGTCGGAGTGGCACGGAAGCTCGCCGTCATCGGAGCCGGACTCATGGGGTCCGGTATTGCCCAGGTCTCCGCGCAGGCGGGCTGGGACGTCGTCCTGCGCGATGTCACCGACGAGGCACTGAACCGCGGCCTCGACGGCATCAAGGCCTCGTACGACAGGTTCGTGAGCAAGGGCAAGTTGGAAGCCGCGGACGCGGAGGCGGCGCTCGCGCGCATCACGGCGACCACCGATATGGACGCGGCCGCCGACGTGGACATCGTCGTCGAGGCGGTCTTCGAGAAGCTCGAGGTCAAGCACGAGATCTTCCGGGCCCTCGACAAGATCGTCCGCCCCGACACCGTGCTCGCCTCCAACACCTCCGCGATCCCGATCACCAAGATCGCGGCGGCCACCGAGCGCCCGGAGCGGGTCGTCGGCGTGCACTTCTTCTCGCCGGTGCCGATGATGCAGCTCGTCGAGCTGGTCCGCGGCTACAAGACGAGCGACGAAACGCTCGCCACCGCGCGGGAGTTCAGCGAGTCCGTCGGCAAGACCTGCATCGTCGTGAACCGTGACGTCGCCGGTTTCGTGACCACCCGCCTCATCTCGGCCCTCGTCGTCGAGGCGACGAAGCTGTACGAGTCGGGCGTGGCCACCGCCGAGGACATCGACCTCGCCTGCCGGCTGGGCTTCGGCCACGCCATGGGTCCCCTGGCCACCGCCGACCTCACGGGCGTCGACATCCTGCTGCACGCCACCGGCAACATCTACACCGAGACCCAGGACGAGAAGTTCGCGCCGCCGGAGCTGATGCGCCGGATGGTTGACGCCGGTGACATCGGGCGCAAGAGCGGGCAGGGCTTCTACAAGCACTGAATGATCACGCGGCGACCGGAAACCGGTCGCCGCATCCGTCACGGAAGCCGCACGCGCCTCTCGGGTGTCACCCCATGAGGTGAATTCGGTATCGGTTCGCTTACAGACGGCAACCTCTGCGGCCCTCAGGCAGTCAGACCATGCACAACATGCAGACGCGAAGACGCGGAAACAGACACACGCGGAGTTACGAGACGCATTCTCGGGGAGCGCATATGTACATCAGGGGCGACCACGCCGAGCTGGTCGTCGGGGGCCGCCTCGACGTACGCAGCGCGGCGGACGCCCGTACGGTCCTGCACTCGGCCGTCGACGACGGAGCCGGCGACCTGGTGCTGGACCTGTCCGAGCTGGACTCCTGGGACGCCACCGGCCTCGGTGTCATCATGGGAGCCCACCGACGCGCCGGGCGGTGCGGCCGACGGCTCGTGCTGCGCGGCGTACCACCACAGATGCAGCGCCTGCTGGTGGCCACCCGGCTGCACCGGATCCTGGCGATCGAGGGTGGTATCGGGGTCGAGTCCCTGCCCCGCGTGTGATCCGAGCGCGCGCCCCGCTCGCTCCGCGTGTGCGACCGCGTACGCGCCCTGACCGGCGTACGAAGCGCACCACGTGCACAATCCTCACGAAGCTGTGACGGTTCGGACGGCGCGGTACCCCGCCTGTTCGGAGATACTGTGCGAAGGTTTAGGGTTCGGCTGCCCGCCGACCGAAACCCTACGAGCGGGCACCGGACCAGAAGCGACAGAGCGGTGTGCAGCAAGGCCGGGAGGGCATCGGCACACGACGCTTTTGGGGGGCTTGGAACATGGACCCGAACAACCGGGATTCCGAAGAGTACGGTCATGACGACGACGGCCAGGCACCTCGCCCGCGCCCGCCGCGCGACCCACTGGCCGCCGACCTGAGCCAGCACAAGCCCGTGCTCGCCCGCACGGTCCAGCTCGTCACGGGCGACTTCCTGCTCACGGTCAACCCCGTCGACGGCAGCGAGATAGAGAACTGCCCGCCGCACGAGCGACCGCAGCCGCCGGTCAAGCACGGCGCCGCCGAACGCGCCGAACTGGCCCGCGCGGGCCGGCCGCCCACTCCGGCCGGCCCGGCGCAGCCCCGGCTGCCGCTCCTCGAACGCCAGGAGGAGCGCGAGCGGCTCGTACGCCTCCTCGCGCGCGGGCGCTCGGTGCGGCTCACCGGCCCGTCGGGCTCCGGCCGGACCGTCCTGCTCGACGCCGTCGCCGACGACTGCGCGGACCTCGCCCCCGACGGCGTGATCCGCCTCTCCGGCTACCGGCGCACGGCGAGCGACCTGCTGTACGACCTCTTCACCGCCGTCTACGAAGCCCCGCTGTACCGCCCGGACCGCGACGAACTGCTCCGGCTCGTCCACGAGATCGGCGCGGTCGTCGTCCTCGACGACGCGGAGATCGGCGGCAGCGCCCTCGACGAACTGCTCGACGCCACCCCCGAGTGCGCCTTCGTGATCGCCACCACCCCCGAGATACCGGCCCCGTCCGCCGACGCGGGCCTCGAAGAGGTCGTCCTCGGCGGCCTCGACCGCAGCGGCGGTCTCGAACTCCTGGAGCGCGCCGTCGGGCGCGTCCTGACCGAGGACGAGTCGAACTGGGCGGGCGACCTCTGGTTCGAGTCCGAAGGACTGCCCCTGCGCTTCATGCAGGCCGGAGCGCTGCTGCGGCAGCGCGACCGGCTGCAGGCCAGCGAGGAGGCCTTCGACGAGTCCGGCGTCTTCCAGGAGGCCCCGGTCGACGCGCCCTTCGAGGCCGGCGACGGCCACGACGTGCCGCTGCCCTCCCTCGCCGAAGGTGCCGCGCCCGCCGCGCTGCTCGCCTCCCGGCTGAGCGACTCGGCGCGCGCCACCCTGCGCTTCGCCGTCGCGCTCGGCGGCGAGGTGCCCCACCAGGCCCACCTGCCCGCGCTCGTGGGCGACACCCACGCCGACGCCGCGCTCGCCGAACTGGCGGGCAGCGCGCTGGTCTCCCCGGTCGGCTCCCGCTACCGGCTCGCCGCCGGAGTGCAGGCCCAGCTGGAGGCGTCCGGGTACGCGGACACCCTCGAGGACCAGGCGCTCGCCGCCGCCCAGCACTACACCTGGTGGGCCGGGCACCCCTCGGTCACCCCCGAGCGGGTCTGCGCCGAGGCCGACGCGCTGCTCGCCGCCCTGAACGTGCTCGTCCCGGTCACCACCGCCCCGCTGGACGAGCAGGACGAGACCGTCACCGTCCAGCTGGCCCGCACGGCCGCGCCCGCCTTCGCCGCGGGTCAGCACTGGAGCGCCTGGGAGCGCGCCCTGCGCTTCGGCGCCGAGGCCTCCCAGCTGTCCGGCGAGGTCGGGGAACAGGCCTATTTCCACCACGAGTTGGGGATCCTCGCGCTCTGCGGCGGCCAGCTGGACCGGTCCCGCACCGATCTGGAGGCGTCCATCGCCCTGCGGGGCGCCCTCGCCGACAAGCGCGGTACCACCGCCGGCCGCCGCGCCCTCGCGCTGGTCGCCGACCGCTCCGGAACCCTGCACGTCGTCGGCGCGCGCACCCCGGCGGGCGAAGAGGTGCCCGACGCGCGCCACGAGGAGTCGATGTCGCCTCCGGGCGGTGTACCGGCCGCCTTCCCCCGGACCGACCCGTCCGGCGACGGTGTGACGGTGCTCGCCTCCGGTCCCGGCACCCCTGGGATGAAGCGGCAGGGGGTCGCGGGCCGACTGGTCACCGGCACCCGGCGCAATCTGGTGGCCGCGGGCGCGGGCGCGCTCCTGGTCGCCGTCCTGGGCACCGTGGTGACCCTCGGCGCGACCTCGGACCACAGCGACGACACCCCGTCCGAGAAGGTCGGCGTCAACCCGTCGGCCACCCAGGGCAGCCAGGACGACAGCCTGGGCGCGGACAAGGCGAAGAAGGGCGACGACTCCGCCACCGGCGCCGTGGCCACGCCCACCGACCCGGGGCCCGACGGCGCGTACGGCACCTCGGACGATCCGACGCCCCCGGCCACGGCCGGCCGGGAGCCGTCCGCCGGCCCGAGCGGGACGCACACCTCGGGCAAGCCCTCGAAGTCGCCGTCCAAGTCGCCCTCGAAGTCGCCGACGACCAAGCCGTCGTCGTCCCCTTCGAAGTCGCCGAGCGGTTCGCCGTCCTCGTCCCCCACGAAGTCGCCGTCGGGTTCGCCGTCAACGTCACCGTCGGCCAGCAACTCGACGAGCCCGTCCACCTCGGACGCCGCGAGCGGCCCCGTGTCGAGCAGCGCGCCGGCGAGCACGTCGGTGAGTGTGCCGGAGAACAGCGGGCCGGCGAGCAGCGATGTCGCCACGTCGCCGGGCGGCGCGCTGATCTGACCGCCCGAGGCGGTGATCCGACCGTACGGACGAGAGAGGGC
>NZ_JBHWVI010000119.1:0-27073 GCF_042737005.1 Streptomyces sp. NPDC060027 | reverse complement strand
GAGCGAAGGCTTCAGGTCCTTGAGACGGCCCAGCAGGCCGTTCACGAACGAGGGCGACTCGTCCGTGGAGAACTCCTTGGCCAACTGCACCGCCTCGTCGAGCACCACGGCGTCCGGGGTCTCGTCGACCCAGATCAGCTCGTAGGCACCGAGGCGCAGGATGTTGCGGTCGACGACCGGCATCCTGTCCAGCGTCCAGCCGACGGCGTACTGCGCGATGAGGTCGTCGATCCGCCGCACCTTGGTGGCGTAGCCCTCGACCAGCTGCATCGTGTACTCGCTCACCGGCGGCTGCCGGGTGTCGGACCGGGAGTGCCGGATCCAGTCCGCGAGGACCGTCAGAACGTCCACGCCGCGCTGGTCGCCCTCGAAGAGGATCTGGAAGGCGCGCTTGCGGGCCGTGTTGCGGGCAGCCACGGTTAGCTGTTCACCCGGCCGAGGTAGTCGCTGCTGCGGGTGTCGACCTTGATCTTCTCACCGGTGGTGATGAAGAGCGGGACCTGGATCTGGTGGCCGGTCTCCAGGATGGCGGGCTTGGTGCCACCGGTGGAGCGGTCGCCCTGGACGCCGGGCTCGGTCTCCTGGATGACCAGCTCGACGGCGGCGGGCAGCTCGACGAAGAGCACCTCGCCCTCGTGCTGGGCGACGGTGGCCGTGAAGCCCTCGATCAGGAAGTTGGCGGCATCGCCGACGGACTTGCGGTCGACCATCAGCTGGTCGTACGTGTCCATGTCCATGAAGACGAAGTACTCGCCGTCCATGTACGAGAACTGCATGTCGCGCTTGTCGATCGTGGCCGTCTCGACCTTGACGCCGGCGTTGAACGTCTTGTCGACGACCTTGCCGGAGAGCACGTTCTTCAGCTTGGTGCGCACGAAGGCCGGGCCCTTGCCGGGCTTGACGTGCTGGAACTCGACGACGGACCAGAGCTGGCCTCCGTCGAGCTTGAGCACCAGGCCGTTCTTGAGGTCGTTCGTGGAAGCCACGGTTGCGGAATCTCCTGGACTGACGTGGACGACCCCGGCGCACGCGCACAGCTCGGAAAGCTAGAGCGCGAGCAGCTCCTTGGTCGTGATGGTGAGTAGCTCGGGTCCGCCGTCCGCCTCAGGGCGTACGACGAGCGTGTCATCGATCCTGACACCGCCCCGGCCCGGGATGTGGACCCCCGGTTCGACGGTGACCGGCACGCAAGCGTCCAGTTTACCCATGGCCGCGGGGGCAAGCTGCGGGTCCTCGTCGATTTCGAGCCCGACACCGTGCCCCGTCAGCGGCGGAAGGCCTTCGGAATGGCCCGCGGAGTCCAGTACCTGACGCGCCGCGCGGTCCACGTCCCGGTAGGCGGCGCCGGGTGCCAGCGCCTCCCGTCCGGCGCGCTGGGCGGCGAAGACGAGGTCGTACAGCTCGATCTGCCAGTCGGCGGGCGAGGTACCGATCACGAACGTACGACCGATCTCACACCGATAGCCGCGGTAGGTCGCGCCGAGGCAGACGGAGAGGAAGTCGCCCTCCTCGACGCGCCGGTCGGTGGGCCGGTGGCCGCGCCGTCCCGAGTTCGGGCCGGTGCCGACCGAGGTCGCGAAGGCCGGTCCGTCCGCTCCGTGGTCGACGAGCCGGCGCTCCAGCTCCAGGGCGAGATGGCGTTCCGTCCGGCCGACCAGAATGGATTCGAGGAGTTCACCCAACGCCTGGTCGGCGATCTCGGCACCGATCCGCAGGCAGGAGATCTCCTCCTCGTCCTTGATCACGCGCAGCTGTTCCACCGCGCCGCCCAGGTCGGCCAGGCGCAGCCGCGGCGCGACCGAGCCGAGGGCGCGGTGCCGCGTCACGGTCAGGTGATGCTCCTCGACCGCGAGGGACTCGGCGCCCTGTCCTGCCGCCAGTCCGGCGGCCGCGACGGCCGGATCACCGCCGGCGCGCGGCAGCACCCGCACGTTCAGCGCCTCGTCCGGGCGTCCTTCCGCGGCCTCGCCGGTCGGCGGGCCGCCGCACAGCAGTATGTCCTCGCCGGTGCCGAGCAAGAGCACGGCGCCGTGCGGCGCCGCGCCGGCGAGATACCTCACGTTGGCGGGACGGGTCACGAGCGCGGTCGCGCTGCCACCCGCGGTACTGCGTTCCCGGAGCCGCTCTCTGCGGGTCGCGTACACCTCTGACATGAACCGAGCGTACGAGCGCCGGCCGGATGTCGCCGGTTCAGAGGGCCGGACGGGTAGGCCGGGGCCCGGACGGGCGGACCCGGGGCCCGCTCACCACTGCGGCGGGCTGGCGATCGACCGGGCGAGGACGTCGTCCAGGACACGGGCCGTGGCCGCGACGTCGAGCTGCGAGTTGTCGATGATCGGGAGCCCGGAGCCGTACCAGCCGGCCATCCGGCCGTGGATGCGCGCGACCTCCTCGTCGCTGAGCCGACGGTTCCCGGAGCGCTCGGCGTTGCGCTCCAGGACCACCTCCAGGCCCGGCAGGAGCACGACCGGCAGCAGCCCGGGACCGACGTGCCGCTTCCAGCCGCCGAGTCCGACGACCGGACGGTCGGGGAAGACGGCGTCGTCGAGGATGCAGGAGATGCCGTTGGCCAGGAAGTTGCGGGCCGCGAAGCCGCAGGTGCGGCGGGCGAGACGATACTGCGCCTCGGAATGGTCGTTCCATCCCGACTGCGGGTCGGCGAAGCCCGAGCGCACCCATTCGCGGACGTCGTCGAGGCTGATGTGGGCCGTGGGCACCCGGCGGTGGTCCGCCCAGTACTTGGCGACACTGGTCTTCCCGGCGCCGGCGGGGCCGATGAGCAGGACCGCGAGCGTGGTGGCCGCCGGATCGGGCGCGCCCGTGGCGTGCGGCGGGCTCGGCATGGCCACCGGGGCGCCCGGAGGCAGTTGCACATGCCCGGTGGTGTCCGGCGCGGGCGGGACGGGATGGTGCTGGGGAGGCTGCGCGTGCTGCGGAGGCTGCGGTGGCACCTGGTGCGGCGGCAGATGATGCTGCGGGGTCTGGGCGGGAGGAGCCCCGGGCGGCACCGGCGCTCCGGCGAACCCCGGAGCGGGTGCGGGACCCTGCTGCCCCGGATACTGTCCGGCCGGCGACCAACCGGCGGCCGGTCCTTGCCCCGGCTGGTGGGGCGGCGGCAGCGGAGCCCCCACTGCGTGCTGCATCCGGTGCCACTCCGTCTCGTACAGGCAATGGGCGCTGGCGGACGGGACGCAGGTCCCGTCGCTACCGAACGGTACCTTCCCCGGCCGCCGTTGTGTGAACGGCCGGGGAAGGTGCGAAGTGCCCGGAAAGGAGGGGCAAAACAGGTTGAGCAGGGGTCCTTCGGAACATACGTCCGCGGAGGGTGCCGCCCGCTACTCCCCGACCTCGCCGTACGCCGCGAGCAGGACGGCCGGGTCCGGGCCCTCCAGGACGGTCGGCTTGGCCAGTCCGTCGAGGACGATGAAGCGCAGCAGGTCGCCGCGGGACTTCTTGTCGACCTTCATGTTCTCCACGAGCTTCGGCCACTGGTCGTAGCGGTAGCTCAGCGGGAGACCGACGGACTCCAGGATCGTGCGGTGCCGGTCGGCGGTCGCGTCGTCCAGTCGGCCCGCGAGACGGCCGAGTTCGGCGGCGAAGTGCATGCCGACGGAGACGGCCGCGCCGTGCCGCCACTTGTAGCGCTCGTTCTTCTCGATGGCGTGCGCGAGCGTGTGGCCGTAGTTGAGGATCTCGCGCAGCCCCGACTCCTTGAGGTCGCCGGAGACGACCTCCGCCTTGACCTTGATGGAGCGCTCGATCAGCTCGGCGGTGTGCGGGCCCGCGGGTGTCCGGGCGGCCTGGGGGTCGGACTCGATGAGCTCCAGGATCACCGGGTCGGCGATGAAGCCGGCCTTGATGATCTCCGCGAGCCCGGAGACGAAGTCGTTGACCGGCAGCGAGTCGAGCGCCGCCAGGTCGCAGAGCACGCCCGCGGGCGGGTGGAAGGCACCGACGAGGTTCTTGCCCTCGGCGGTGTTGATGCCGGTCTTGCCGCCGACCGCCGCGTCGACCATGCCGAGCACGGTGGTGGGGACGGCGATCCAGCGCACCCCGCGCAGCCAGGTCGCCGCCACGAAACCGGCCAGGTCGGTGGTGGCTCCGCCGCCGACGCCGACGATGACGTCGGTGCGGGTGAAACCGGACTGGCCCAGAGCCTTCCAGCAGTAGGCCGCGACCTCCGCGGTCTTGGCCTCCTCGGCGTTCGGCACCTGGATGGCGACGGCCTCGAAGCCCTGCTCCGCCAGGTCGGCGCGGAGCGCCTCGCCGGTCTCGGCGAGTGCCTCGGGGTGCACGATGGCCACACGCTGAGCCCTGTCGCCGATCAACCCGCCTAGTTCACCGAGAAGTTGACGGCCGATCAGGACTTCGTAGGGGTCGGTGCCCGCTGTGCCGCCGACCTGGACGCGGGTCACTGCCTCGCTCATGCTTCCTTCAACTCCACTGCGTCGAGGACCGCTCGGGCGACCTCATCGGGGGTACGGCCGTCGGTCGCCACGACCGCGCGGGCGACTTCGGTGTACAGCGGGCGGCGTGCTTCCATCAACTCGCGCCACTGGCGGCGGGGGTTGACGGCGAGCAGCGGACGGGCCGCGTTCAGGCCGGTGCGCTGGACCGCCTCCTCCACGTCCATGGAGAGATAGACGACCTGGTGACCGGCGAGCAGCGCGCGGGTGTCCGCGTCGAGGATGGAACCGCCGCCCAGCGCCAGCACACCGTCGTGCCCGGCCAGCGCCTCGCGCACCGCCCGCTTCTCGATGGCGCGGAAGGCGGACTCGCCCTCGTCGAGGAAGATGTCGGCGATGGTGCGGCCCTGCGCGGCCACGATGTCGTCGTCCGTGTCCCGGTAGGCACAGCCCAGCCGCTCGGCGACGAGCGCGCCCACCGTGGACTTGCCGACTCCCATCGGGCCGACCAGGACCAGCCGTGGCGCGGTCACCGGATGGCCAGGTTCTCGAGGTAGCTCTGCACGTTCCGGCGGGTCTCCGGGACGCTGTCGCCACCGAACTTCTCGCCCACGGCGTCGGCCAGGACGAGGGCGACCATGGCTTCGGCGACGATGCCCGCGGCCGGGACCGCGCACACGTCGGAGCGCTGGTGGTGGGCCTTGGCGGCCTCGCCGGTGGCGACGTCGATGGTGGCCAGCGCGCGCGGCACGGTGGCGATCGGCTTCATCGCGGCGCGGACGCGGAGCAGCTCACCGGTGGTCAGACCGCCCTCGGTGCCACCGGAGCGGCCGGTGGAGCGGCGGATGCCGTCCTCGGTGTGGACGATCTCGTCGTGGGCCTGGGAACCGGGCACCCGGGCCAGGTCGAAGCCGTCGCCGACCTCGACGCCCTTGATGGCCTG
Organism: Streptomyces sp. NPDC060027; assembly: GCF_042737005.1. Taxonomy (NCBI): domain Bacteria; kingdom Bacillati; phylum Actinomycetota; class Actinomycetes; order Kitasatosporales; family Streptomycetaceae; genus Streptomyces; species Streptomyces sp. NPDC060027. The sequence goes on along the minus strand of NZ_JBHWVI010000119.1, from coordinate 21,724 downwards.
GATGCCCATGAGCGCGGCCGCGAGCCGGGCGTCGAGACGACGGTCCCAGTGCACGTGCGAGCCGAGGCCCACCGGTACGCCGTACGCGAGCACCTCGACGACACCGCCGAGGGTGTCGCCGTCCTTGTGGGCCTGGTCGATCTCGGCGACCATCGCCTTCGAGGTGTCGGCGTCGAGGCAGCGCACCGGGTCGGCGTCCAGCCTCTCCACGTCGGAGGGCTTCGGGTAGACGCCGTACGGCGCCTTGGCGGCGGCCAGTTCGACGACGTGGGAGACGATCTCGATCCCGGCCGTCTCCTTCAGGTACGAGCGGGCGACGGCGCCGAGCGCGACGCGGGCCGCGGTCTCGCGGGCAGAGGCGCGCTCCAGGATCGGCCGGGCCTCGTCGAAGCCGTACTTCTGCATGCCGGCGAGGTCGGCGTGGCCGGGGCGGGGGCGGGTCAGCGGGGCGTTGCGGGCGAGGTCGGCGAGGATCTCCGGGGCGACCGGGTCGGCCGCCATGACCTGCTCCCACTTGGGCCACTCGGTGTTGCCGACCATGACGGCGACCGGGGAGCCGAGGGTCAGGCCGTGCCGGACGCCGCCCAGGAAGGTGACCTCGTCCCGCTCGAACTTCATCCGGGCACCGCGTCCATAGCCCAGGCGCCGCCGGGCGAGGTGGTCCGCCACCATCTCCGTGGTGATCGGGACGCCGGCGGGAAGGCCCTCCAGCGTCGCGACAAGTGCGGGACCGTGGGACTCCCCCGCGGTCAGCCAGCGCAACCTGCTCAACGGTGCTCCTCATGCTCGCGCCCTGGTACTGCTGCTGCGTACACGCGTCCTCGCGTACAGCGACGGCGATACCGGGTGCGCGGCCCTGGCCCGCCGCCTCCGATCCTCCCACGTTCGGGATCGGGAACCGGCCGCAGGTCCATCAGGCGGACGCATCCGGCCGGGTCGCGTCGTCCGGCGTACGCCCCAGGAGCGCCGGAGCGGGCCTGCCCCGGCCGTCTCGGCGGACCGGCTCCCCCGCCGTGTCCGCGGGCAGCACGGGAAGCGTCGCGGCCTCGGCCGGGGTCGTCTACCGGGCCGCCAGCGCGTGTTCGCCCGCCTTGCGCATGGCGCCGAGCGGCGCGGGCGTCCGCCCGGTCATCTGCTCGACCTGGAGCACCGCCTGGTGTACGAGCAGGTCGAGTCCGCCGACCACGGCTCCGCCGTACGCCGACCAGCGCGCCGCGAGAGCGGTCGGCCAGGGGTCGTACAGCACGTCGAAGAGGGTCGCGGGGCGTTCCGGGACGGCGGCGGCCAGCGTGTCCGTGGTCCCCGCCGGAGTCGTGGCGATGACCAGCGGCGCCCGCAGGGCCCGCTCCGCGTCCGCCCAGTCCTCGGTGCGCACCTCGATGTCGAGCCGCTCGCCCCACTGCCGCATCTCGGCGGCCCGCTCCTTGCTGCGGACGTACGCGACGACCTCGCCGGTGCAGATCCGGGAGAGGGCGGCCAGCGCGGAGGAGGCGGTGGCGCCGGCACCGAGAACGGCGGCGGAGTCGACCTGCTCGATGCCCCGCTCGCGCAGCGCGGCGACCATCCCGGGGATGTCGGTGTTGTCGCCGACGCGCCGCCCGTCCTCCGTGAACACGACCGTGTTGACCGCCTCGACGGAGGCGGCCGTCTCGCTGATCTCGTCGACCAGAGGCATCACGGCCCGCTTCAGCGGCATGGTCAGCGACAGCCCGGCCCACTCCGGTCCGAGGCCCTCGAAGAACCCGGGCAGCGCCTCCTCGTCGACCTCGAAGCGGTCGTACGTCCAGTCCCCGAGGCCCAGCTCGCGGTACGCGGTCCGATGCAGCACCGGAGAGAGGGAGTGCGCGATCGGGGAACCGAGCACGGCGGCCCGGCGGGCATCAGTTGCCCGAGCTGGCATTGAATTTGTCCTTGAGTTTCTCGAACTGGGCCAGCGTCTTGGCGAATTCCGTATTGCTCTGACCGTCGGTCGCCACGAAATACATCCAGCCGTCCTTCGTGGGGTTGAACACGGCCCTGAAGGCATCGTCGCCCGGGTTGCCGATCGGACCGGGCGGCAGGCCCCTGTGGTAGTACGTGTTGTACGGGTCCGGATTGCTGTTGATCTCGGACTCGCCAATGTTGATCTTACTCTGGCCCTTCAGGTAATTGAAGGTCGAGTCGAACTGCAGCTTCTGATTGGTCTCGGTATTGGTGATCTTCAGACGATTGTAGACGACCTCGGCCATCTTGCGGTAGTCGTCATGCGTCTTGCCCTCGGCCTGGACCAGGCTCGCGACCGTGACCACCTGCAGCGGATCATCGAGCTTGAAGGCCTTCGCCTTCGCTTCGAGTTCCATCGCCGCGTACTTCTTGTTGGCCTGCGCGACCATGCTCTTCAGCACGGTCTCCGGTTTCATGCCCTTGGCGGCGGGATACGTGAGCGGGTAGAGGAAACCTTCCAGCGGATCCTTTATATCCTCGTCGGTGTTCGCCCACTTCGGGAGCCCCAGGCTCTTGTATTCCTTCTTCGCGACCTTGGCGGTGGTGCCGCGGGAAAGTTCGAGCTTCTTGTCGATCGCCGCGTACACCTGGGAATTGCGGGCACCGGGAAACACGACCACGTTGTTCTGGCTCTTGGGGTCGAGCATCAACGCGACGGCGCTCGCGGCCGACATCTCCTTCCGCAGGAGATATGCGCCCGCCTGAATCTTCTTGCCCCCGGGATTCTCCGCCTGAGCGGAGACGAAGGCGTCCACGCTCTTGACGACACCGAGTTCCTTGAGCTTCTGGCCGATCGCGTAGCCGCCCTGGCCCTCGGTGATCTCGACGGGCACCTGCCCCGTGCCCTCGCCCGCGTAGTCGGGAGCAGCGCCGAAACGATTTTGGTAGTAGTGATAGCCGAAATATCCGGCTCCGGCGAGAACGCCTCCGAAGACCATGACGACCACCAGGCAGGCGCAGCCGCTGCGGCGCTTCTTGCCCTTGCCGCCGCCACGGCCCTTGCGGTCACCGCGGGCCCGGCGGCCCTTCGGGTCGTCATCGTCGTCGTCGTCGAGGTCGTCGTCATCGTCGCCACCGGCGAAGAACGCGTGCTCGCCCTGGTCCGGTCCCGGATCCCAGTCCGGCTTCGGCTCGGGTTCGGGCTCGCGCTCGGGTTCGGGCTCGGCACGGCGCCGGGCCGGCGGCTCGGGCGGCGGGTAGGCGTCGGGGGTGCCGTAGTAGTCGGGCTGCTCACCGGCGTACTGGCCCGCGTAGGGGTCGGCCGGGTCGGCGGCGTACGGCGCCTGAGGCTGTGCCCCGGTGTTCCAGCCGCCGTCGGCGTACTGCTGCTGCCCGCCCTGGGACGGGTACTGCTGCCGGCCCTGGCCGGGGTACTGCTGCTGACCTTGACCGTTGTACTGCTGCTGGCCCTGGTCCGCGTACCCCTGCTGGCCCTGGCCGGGGTACTGCTGCTGGTCCTGGTACTGCTGCTGGCCCTGACCGGGGTACTGCTGCTGGTCCTGGTACTGCTGCTGCCCCTGACCGGGGTACTGCTGCTGGTCCTGGTACTGCTGCTGGCCCTGCCCCGGGTACTGCTGCTGACCCGTGCCCCAGTCGCCCTGCTGCGCCTGCTGCTGCGGATAGTGCTGCGGCTGGCCGCCGTCGTAGGCGGACTGGCCGTCGGCGGCCTGTCCGCCCCATCCGACGTCCCCGTACAACGGGTCCTCCGGATGCCACGGTTCGGAGCCTGGGCCCCGGCCATACTCAGTCATCGATCCCCTACGAGCCGCGAGCCGGCAGCGGCCGGCTCCTGTGGCTCGGCTCCCGTCCGCCTCTTTACTGTGCGAGGGCTGTTCGAACGCCACCGCATCGGGCGGAACGTTACCGTATCGCGATCACATGACCACTTCGACGCCCTCGCCGGGCGACTTGCCTGACACCCGTTCGGATTCCAGGGCCTGCTGGAGAATGACGACCGCGGCGGCCTGGTCGATCACCGACCGGCCCTTCTTCGATTTCACGCCCGAGGCGCGCAGGCCCTGACTGGCCGTGACCGTGGTCATCCGCTCGTCCACGAGCCGCACCGGAACGGGAGCGATCCCGCCCGCGAGCTCCTGGGCGAAGGCACGGACCTTGACCGCGGCGGGGCCCTCGCCCCCCTTGAGGGAGCGAGGGAGCCCGACGACGACCTCGATCGGCTCGTACTCCTCGACGAGCTGTCTCAACCGGCGGTGGGCGGCCGGGACGTCACGTCCCGGGACCGTCTCCACCGGCGTCGCGAGGATCCCGTCGGGGTCGCACGAGGCGACCCCGATCCGGGCGTCCCCGACGTCGATCGCGAGCCGACGTCCTCTGCGCATGTCCGCGGCCTCTACTTGGCCGTCTCGGCGACGAGGCGCTGGACCGCGTCGATGGCCTCGCCGATGGCGGCGGGGTTCTGGCCGCCGCCCTGGGCGACGTCCGGCTTGCCGCCACCGCCGCCGCCGAGGGTCTTGGCGGCGCCGCGGACCAGCTCGCCGGCCTTCAGACCGCGCTCGCGGGCCGCCTCGTTGGTGGCGATCACCGTCAGCGGCTTGCCGCCCGCCACGGTGAACAGGGCCACGACAGCGGCCCGTCCGCCCTGGATGCGGCCGCGCACGTCGAGGACCAGCTTGCGCAGGTCGTCGGCGCCCGTGCCGTCCGGGACCTGTCCGGTGACCAGCGCGACGCCGTTGACGTCCTTGGCGGACTCGACGAGACCGGCGGCGGCCTGCAGGACCTTCTCCGCGCGGAACTTCTCGATCTCCTTCTCGGCGTCCTTCAGCTTGCCGAGCATGGCGGAGACCTTCTCCGGAAGCTCCTCGGGGCGGCCCTTGACCAGCTCCTGGAGCTGGGCCACGACCGTGTGCTCACGGGCGAGGAAGTTGTACGCGTCGACGCCGACCAGGGCCTCGATGCGCCGCACGCCGGAGCCGATGGACGACTCGCCGAGCAGCTTGACCAGGCCGAGCTGGGCCGTGTTGTGCACGTGGGTGCCGCCGCACAGCTCCTTGGAGAAGTCGCCGATGGTCACGACACGGACGCGCTCGCCGTACTTCTCGCCGAACTCGGCGATGGCGCCCTGCTTCTTGGCCTCGTCGATGCTCATGACCTCGGCCTGGACGTCCAGGTCGCGGGCGAGCACCTCGTTGATCTGCTGCTCGACATCGGTCATCACGGCCGTCGGGACGGCGGACGGGGAGCCGAAGTCGAAGCGGAAGCGGCCGGGCTGGTTCTCGGAACCGGCCTGGGCGGCCGTCGGGCCGAGAGCGTCGCGCAGCGCCTGGTGCGTGAGGTGCGTGGCCGAGTGGGCGCGGGCGATCGCCGTACGACGGCGTACGTCGATGGTGGCCTGGGCCTTGGCGCCGACGGTGACCTCGCCGACCTGGACGACGCCCTTGTGGACGTACACGCCCGGGACGGGCTTCTGGCAGTCGCGGACCTCGATGATGGCACCGGTGTCGACGCGAATGCGGCCCGTGTCACCGATCTGGCCACCGCCCTCGGCGTAGAACGGGGTGCGGTCGAGGACGATCTCGACCTCGTCGCCCTCGGTGGCGGCCGGGGAGGAGACGCCGTCGACGAGGATGCCGACGACCGTCGACTCGGCCTCGGTGCGGTCGTAGCCGATGAAGTCGGTCTCGCCGGCGGCGTCGGCGATCTGACGGTAGGCGCCGAGGTCGGCGTGGCCGGTCTTCTTGGCGCGGGCGTCGGCCTTGGCCTTGTCCCGCTGCTCCTTCATCAGACGGCGGAAGCCGTCCTCGTCCACCGACAGGCCCTGTTCGGCGGCCATTTCGAGGGTGAGGTCGATCGGGAAGCCCCACGTGTCGTGGAGCAGGAAGGCCTTGTCGCCGGCGAGGACCGTGCCGCCGGACTCCTTGGTGTCCGTGATGGCCGTGTCGAGGATGTTCGTGCCGGCCCTCAGCGTCTTGAGGAAGGCGGCCTCCTCGGCGAGGGCCACGGTCTCGATCCGCTGCCGGTCGCTGACCAGCTCCGGGTACTGCTGGCCCATCATCTCGATCACGACGTCGATGAGGTCCTTGACGACGGGACCGGTGGCACCGAGCAGCCGCATGTTGCGGATGGCGCGGCGCATGATGCGGCGCAGCACATAGCCGCGGCCCTCGTTGCCGGGGCTCACGCCGTCGCCGATGAGCATCACGGAGGTGCGCATGTGGTCGGTGACCACGCGCAGCGAGACGTCGGAGTCGTGGGCGGCGCCGTACTCCACGCCCGTCAGCTCGGTGGCCTTCTTGATGACGGCCATGGAGGTGTCGATCTCATACATGTTCTGCACGCCCTGCAGAATCATGGCGAGGCGTTCCATGCCGAGACCGGTGTCGATGTTCTTGCTGGGCAGGTCGCCGAGGATCTCGAAGTCGTCCTTCGAGATGCCCTCGCCGCGCTCGTACTGCATGAAGACCAGGTTCCAGATCTCCACGTACCGCTCGTCGTTGACGGCCGGGCCGCCCTCGACGCCGAACTCGGGGCCGCGGTCGTAGTTGATCTCGGAACACGGGCCGCAGGGGCCCGGGACGCCCATGGACCAGTAGTTGTCCTTCTTGCCGAGGCGCTGGATGCGCTCGGCCGGGACGCCGATCTTGTCGCGCCAGATGGACTCGGCCTCGTCGTCGTCGAGGTAGACCGTGATCCACAGGCGCTCCGGGTCGAGCCCGTAACCACCCTTGTCCTGGGGCGTGGTGAGCAGCTCCCAGGCGTAGGTGATGGCGCCTTCCTTGAAGTAGTCGCCGAAGGAGAAGTTGCCGCACATCTGGAAGAACGTGCCGTGCCGCGTGGTCTTGCCGACCTCTTCGATGTCGGGTGTGCGCACGCACTTCTGCACGCTGGTGGCGCGCGACCACGGCGGCTTGACCTCGCCGAGGAAGTACGGCTTGAAGGGGACCATGCCGGCGGGGACGAGGAGCAGAGTCGGGTCGTCCGCGATGAGCGACGCCGAAGGGACGACGGTGTGACCGCGCTCCTCGTAGAAGCTCAACCAGCGGCGGCGGATTTCAGCCGACTCCATCAGTGGTCCTCATTCCGGTTGTACGTGTACGTCGTGTTCTCGATGTACTTGATCTGCTTGTTGTCGCCGAGCTGCTTGCTGTCGCCGATCGCGGCGATACGGCGCTGCGCGGGCAGTTCGGGGTCCGGGCGCTCGTTCAGACCGAGCACCTCGCCGAGTTCGGCCTCTCGCTGGGCCATCCCGTCGCGGACGTCGAGCGCGAACTCCTTGAGCCGGTGGCCCGCGTCGATCGCCTTGTTGGCGGCCTGCGCCGCGAGGCTCTCGGGGGTCAGCTTCTTGAGCTTGCGGTTGACCTTGGTGGTGGCCCATACACCCGCGGCTGCGCCTGCGGTGAACCAGAACGTACGGCGGAACATCGCTGCGTCAGTCCTTCTTCCGCTTTCCCCGCCGCGCGGACGGGACGGTGCGGCCCACGATCACGGTACGCCGGGACGCTTTGTCGGGCACATTCTCACGACGGCCTCCGATGGCCCGGCGCACGCCGTAGCCGAACGCCGCGACCTTGACCAGCGGGCCGCCGAACGTGGAGGCGACGGTCGTCGACAGCGCGGACGCGTTCGACGTGACCTCCTGGACGTCCGACGCGATGGCGTCGACGCGCTCGATCTGCGTCTGCGCGGAGCGCACCGCCGCCGACGCGTCCGCCAGGAGCGGGACGGCCTGGTCGGTCACGTCCGCCACGAGCTTGGTGGTCGCCCTGAGCGTCTGGGCCAGCCTCGCCAGCGCGACGGCGAGGAAGGAGACCAGGATCGCCCAGAAGACGGCCACCAGGATCCCGGCCACCTCACCACCGGACACTGTTGCACCCGCTCCCTGACTGCGTGCCTGAACATCGAAAAGTCGTCACCCGACCCTATCGCGCCGGGGCCGCCGCTCCGTACCGCATTAGCGGCGCCGGGGCGTGGACTTGCCCGAAGCGATTGTACGGAGTGCTAGCAGGCCAGTACGCTCCGTATTTCATGACGCGTTCTCACCGCGCCCGGTCCTCCGGTCCTGCGGATCCCGGCAATCTGCCCCTGGAACTCGACGCGTTCGTAGGGCGCTCCACCGAACTCGCGCGGCTGGCCGAGGTGCTGAGGACGGTCCGCCTGGTCACCGTCACCGGCATGGGAGGTGTCGGCAAGTCACGGTTCGCGGCCCACGCGGCGGCGCGGACGGACGTGCGCGACGGTGTGTGGCGCGTGGACCTGTCCGCGGTGCACGACCAGGAACTCGTCGAGTACGCGGTGGTCGAGGCGCTCGGACTGACGGACCACACCGCGAAGGGCCCGCGGCAGGTGCTGCTCGACCATCTCGCCGGACGGCGGCTCCTCCTCGTCCTGGACGGTTTCGAGCACCTGGTGGAGGTGAGCGCCTCGCTGGTGGGCGAGCTGCTGCGGCGGTCGCCCGGGCTGCGGGTGCTGGCGGTCGGCCGCAGACCGCTGGACATCGCGGGTGAACGGGTGTTCCCGCTGGCTCCGCTGGCCGCGACTGAGGCGGCGGAGCTGTTCGCGGACCGGGCGGCGGCCCGGGTGCCCGGGTTCACGCTGGACGAGGGGAACCGGTCCGACGTGCGGGAGCTGTGCCGGCGCCTGGACGGAATCCCGCTGGCACTGGAACTGGCGGCCGGACGTCTCAGCGCACTCTCCCCCGCCCAGTTGCTCGCCCGGCTGGAGGACCGGTTCCGGCTGCTCACCGGTGGGGGGCGTGACGCGCCGCCCCGGCACCAGACACTGCGGACGGCGATCGGCTGGAGCCATGAACTGTGCACGCCGGAGGAACGGCTGCTGTGGTCACGGCTGTCGGTGTTCGCCGGGCAGTTCGACCTGGAGGCCGCCGAGTACGTGTGCAGCGGGGACGGACTGCCCGCCGACGACGTCCTCGACGTGCTCGGCGCCCTGCTCGCGCAGTCGGTGCTGTCACGCGAGGAGACGGCGGCGGGGGTGCGCTACCGGATGCTGGACACGGTCCGGGCCTACGGTGCGGACTGGCTGGCGGCGACGGGCGACGCGGAGCGGCTGCGCCGCCGCCACCGCGACTGGTACATGGGCCTGGCCACCTGGTGCGAGCTGGACTGGTTCTCGCCGCGGCAGGGCGAGGTGGCGCTCCGCGTCGAGACGGAACTGCCCAATCTGCGCTGCGCGCTGGAGTACTCGCTCACCGAGCCGGACGAGGCGCATCTGGGCCAGTATCTGGCGGGTGCGCTGTGGTTCTACTGGGTCGGCTGCGGCCGGCTCTCGGAGGGCCGGCACTGGCTGGAGCGCAGTGTCGAACTCGACGGCGACCGTGATCAGTCACGGCTGAAGGCCCTGTGGGTGCTCGGCTATGTGGCGGTCCTCCAGGGCGACGCGGTGCCCGCGCTGTCCGCGCTCCAGGAGTGCCGCGAGGAGGCGGAGCGCTCCGAGAACGCCGTCGCGGTCGCCTACGCCGAGCATCGCACCGGCTGTCTGGCCCTGGTCACGGACGACATGACGCGCGCCGAGACCCTGCTGCGCTCGGCGCTGGACCGCTATCACGAGATCGGCGAGCTCAACAGCAATGTACTGATGGGCCAGGTCGAGCTGGCGATGGCGCTCGCCTTCCAGGGTGATCTGCCGGGCGCGGTGAAGCTGTGCGAGGACGTCCGCCGGGTCTGCGAGGACCACGGGGAACGCTGGGCGCTGGCGTACGCGTTGTACGTCCTGGCGTACGAGGCGCAGGTCCAGGGCGATCAGGTGCGTGCCCGCGATCTCCTGGAGCAGAGCCTCGGTATCGCGCACACCTTCCACGATCTGCTGGGCGCCGTCCTCGCGGTCGAGCTGCTCGCCCTGGTCACGGCGGTGGAGGGCGATCCGGCGGAGGCCGCGCTGCTCCAGGGGGCGGCATCGCGGATGTGGGCGTCGGTGGGCCTGCCGCTGTTCGGCTCGGCGTACTACAACGCGCCGCACGAGCGCTGCGCGGCCCTGGCCCGGCAGCGGCTGGGCGACGAGCGGTACGAGGAGTGCGTACGGGCGGGAGCGCTGCTCGGGCAGGACACGGCGGTCGCCCGCGCGCTCGGCGGGGCCGGCGCTCTGCCGCTCGGGGCGGTGCCGTCGCCGCGCAGACTGCCCCCGGACATGCGAGAGCCCGCCGTCTCGCCCACCTCGAAGGGCGGGGAGACGACGGGCTGACGTTGACGCGCAGGTGGTGCTACGTCCGCCGGAAGAAGATCAGCGGGCGTAGTACTCGACGACGAGCTGCTCGTCGCAGATCACCGGGATCTCCTTGCGGTTCGGCTCACGGTCCAGGCGGAACGCCAGGGCCGGGAGGTTCACCTGGAGGTAGCGCGGGGTCTCGCCGTCGGGGGCGAAGCCGCCCGCGCGGGAAACCTCGAACAGCGTCTTGCTGCGGCTGCGCTCGCGGACCATCACGACGTCGTCGGGACGGACACGGAACGACGGCTTGTCGACCTTGCCGCCGTTGACCTCGATGTGGCCGTGGACGACCATCTGGCGGGCCTGGTAGATCGTGCGGGCGATGCCCGAACGAAGGACCAGCGCGTCGAGACGACGCTCCAGCTCGATGACCAGAGCCTCACCGGTCTTGCCCTGCGTCTTGGCGGCACGCTCGTAGGCGCGGACGAGCTGGCGCTCGGACACGTCGTACTGCGCGCGCAGACGCTGCTTCTCGAGCAGACGGACCTTGTAGTCCGAGTTCTGCTTGCGGCCGCGGCCGTGCTCGCCCGGCGGGTAGGGGCGGGCCTCGAAGTACTTGACGGCCTTCGGGGTCAGCGCGATACCGAGCGCACGCGACTTCTTGACCTTGGGGCGGGACTGGTTCGCCATGAACCAAACACCTCATGTTTCTGATGCGAATACGGCTTCACCAGGGTTAGGGGAGGTCGCAATCCGCAGCCCGGGAAACCCTCCTCGCCGCCGTGGAGAACCACGTGGACGGGGCGGGCAGCCGCTCCTGGGTCTGGGCACATAAGTGCAGCACGCGAGTGGCCCACCGACCGGTCCCGGAGATCCGGGTGGTGATGGGCTGCCCGCGACACCTTCGACGGTGCGCGACGCTCCTGGAATCCCCCCGTGGAGGCAGGGGCTCCGGCTGGATGTCCCGTTCTGGTGGTGCCGACCGGAGCCGGACACGGGACTCAGCGCTTCGAGACATCGTACAGGGTGCTCAGGAGCGTCCTCTACCGAGGCGATTCCTGGTCCACTCCACCGCGTCGGCGTAGCGCGCCTCGGAGCCGTGCCGGGTCGGGGTGTAGTACTCCCGGTCCTTGAGCTCCTCCGGCGCGTACTGCTGGGCGGCGATGCCTTCCGGCAGGTCGTGCGGATACACGTACCCCTGGGCGTGCCCGAGCTTGGCCGCGCCCTTGTAGTGCCCGTCGCGCAGATGCGTCGGCACCGGGCCGGCGTGGCCCTTGCGCACGTCTTCCATCGCGGCGCCGATCGCCATGGTCGCCGCGTTGGACTTCGGGGCCAGGGCGAGGGCGATCGTGGCGTGGCTGAGGGTGAGCGCCGCCTCGGGGAAGCCGATCATCGCGACGGCCTGGGCGGCGGCGACGGCGATGGGCAGCGCGTTCGGGTCGGCGAGGCCGATGTCCTCGCTGGCGGAGATCATCAGGCGGCGGGCGATGAAGCGGGGGTCCTCGCCCGCCTCGATCATCCGGGCCAGGTAGTGCAGGGCGGCGTCCACGTCGGAGCCGCGGATGGACTTGATGAGCGCGCTCGCCACGTCGTAGTGCTGGTCGCCGTCGCGGTCGTACTTCACGGCAGCGCGGTCGACCGTCTCCTCCAGCGTCTGGAGGGTGATCTCCGGCTCGCCCTTGTCGAGTGCCGCACCGGCCGCGGCCTCCAGGGCGGTCAGGGCGCGGCGGGCGTCTCCGCCGGCGATCCGCAGCAGGTGCTCCTCGGCGTCCTCGGGGAGGGCGACGGCGTCCTTGAGACCGCGCTCGTCGGCGAGCGCCCGGCGCAGCAGGCCGCGCAGGTCGTCGTCGGTGAGGGGTTCGAGGGTGAGCAGGAGGGAGCGGGAGAGCAGCGGCGAGATCACCGAGAAGTACGGGTTCTCGGTGGTCGCGGCGATCAGCGTCACCCAGCGGTTCTCCACGGCCGGGAGGAGGGAGTCCTGCTGGGCCTTGCTGAAGCGGTGGATCTCGTCCAGGAAGAGGACGGTCTCCTTGCCGTAGCCGCCGGTGGCGCGGCGGGCTCCTTCGATGACCGCGCGCACTTCCTTGACGCCCGCGGTGATCGCGGAGAGCTCCACGAAGCGCTTGTCGGTGGCCTTGGAGACGACATACGCGAGGGTCGTCTTGCCGGTGCCCGGCGGGCCCCAGAGGATCACCGAGGACGGTCCGGCGGGGCCGCCGCTGCCCTCGGCGACGAGTCTGCGCAGGGGTGAGCCCGGCTTCAGCAGATGCTGCTGCCCCACGACTTCGTCGAGGGTGCGCGGGCGCATCCGTACCGCCAGGGGACTGCTGGACGGGTCCTTCTCCTGGCGTTCTTCTGCTGCGGCGGTGAACAAGTCGGGCTCCACGTTCGAAACCCTATGTCACCGGACTGACAATCCCCGCGGGGCCGTCAGCTGGTCCAGAAGTCCCACCAGCGGGTCAGGATCAGCATCCCGATGATGCCGATGTGCAGCGTCGGCAGGACCCAGGTGAACTCCCCGAAGAAGCTCTTCATCCAGCGCGGGGCGGGCAGGAAGCCGTTGCGGACGTTGAAGGAGGTCACGTACCAGAACATGATGATCGTGGCGACCCAGGCGAGGCTGCACCAGAGGCACAGGGAGTTGATCCGGTACAGCGACTGGAACTGGAGCCAGGTGCAGAATCCGACGCCGAAGAGCGTGCCCGCGTTGAAGGTCAGCCAGTACCAGCGCGGGAAGGTGGCCCGGGCGAGCAGGCTGACACCGACGCAGATCACGATGCCGTAGGCGACGAGACCCAGCATGGGGTTCGGGAACCCGAAGGCCGAGGCCTGGTCGCTCTTCATGATGTTGCCGCAGGAGACGACCGGGTTCAGGCTGCAGCCCGGGACGAAGTTCGGGTTCTCCAGCAGCTTGAACTTGTCGATCGTGATGACCCACGCGGCAAGGAGACCGGCCGCGCCCGTGATCACCAGCAGCAGGGCGAGGGCTCGGCTGCCGCCGGCCGTCCGCGGAGCGGCGGGGCGTTCCTGGTCGGTCGGGATGTCCTTGACTGTCGTCTTGCTCATCACGCCGTTTCCGTAGCTTCGAAGGGGCCTGCGGGGCAGGCTCATTGTGCCGCACGCGCCCGCTTGTCCACCGTTCGGTGGACATAAGAAGGTACGCACGGTCGTCCCGGAGCGTTCGGTTCGGCGGGAGGCTCGCCGTCATGACAACAGACGCGGACCGGCTCGCGGTGGACGTACGGGGGCTGCGCAAGCAGTACGGGGACGTGACCGCCGTCGACGGCATCGATCTCGGCATCCGGCGGGGCGAGGTGTTCGGCCTGCTCGGACCGAACGGGGCGGGCAAGAGCACCACGGTGGAGATCCTCCAGGGCAACCGCAGGCGGGACGCGGGCGAGGTCTCCGTGCTCGGCTCGGACCCGGCGACCGCCACGCGCGCGTGGCGGTCTCGTGTCGGAATCGTCTGGCAGGACGAATCCGCGCCCGCCGAGTTGACGGTGGGCGAGACGGTGCGGCATTTCTCCCGCTATTACCCGAATCCCCGCGATCCCGAGGACGTCATCGGCCTGGTCGGTCTGGAGGAGAAGGCGGGCAGCAGGATCAAGTCCCTGTCGGGCGGTCAGCGGCGACGGCTCGACGTGGCCCTCGGCGTGATCGGCGGGCCCGAACTGCTCCTCCTGGACGAACCGACGACGGGCTTCGACCCGGCGGCGCGACGGCAGTTCTGGGACCTGATCCGCAAACTGGCCGACGAGGGCACGACCATCCTCCTGACCACGCACTACCTGGAGGAGGCGGAGGCCCTCGCGGACCGGCTGGCGGTCGTCGCGCGGGGCCGTGTCGTCGCCGAGGGCGAACCGGCGGCGCTCCGCGAGCGCTTCGGCACCGAGGCCACGGTCGAGTGGACGGAGGCCGACGGCAGCCCGCGCAGCGAACGCACGGACACCCCCACCAGGACCGTCGCCACGCTCACGCGCCGCTTCGACGGGGAGATCCCGGGGCTCCGGGTGAGCCGCCCCACCCTTGAGGACGTCTATCTGCGACTGACCGGCCTGGAGGACGCGCGATGACCACCACCGACGTACGCGTGCGCACGAGGACCACGGCGGGCAGGCTGCCCGGTGCCTGGGGGCTGGGGCTGCGGCGCGGCGCCCTGGAGATCCGGCAGTTCTTCCGGCAGCGCGACCAGGTGATGTTCACCTTCGCCTTCCCGGTCGTCTTCCTGTTCCTGTTCGCGTCGATCTTCAGCGACGACGTGGCGGGCGCGGGCATCACCGCCTCCCAGCTGTACGTCCCGGCGATGATGGCCGCGGGCATCATGTCGACCAGCTTCCAGTCCCTCGGCATCTCGATCGCGATCGAGCGGGACGAGAAGGTGCTGCGCCGGCTGCGCGGGACGCCGATGCCGCCCGCCGCGTACTTCCTCGGCAAGATATGGCTGGTTCTCGCCACGGGCGCCCTGGAGACGGCGATCCTGCTCCTCGTCGGCACCACGCTGTACGACGTCGACCTGCCCTCCGACCCCGGCAAGTGGGCGGACTTCGCCTGGATCTTCGTCCTGGGGCTCACGGCCTGCGCCCTGCTCGGCATCGCGATCAGTTCGGTCCCGAAGTCGGGCAAGAGTGCCACGTCGGTGGTCGTCCTGCCCTTCCTGGTCCTCCAGTTCATCTCCGGCGTCTACATCGCCATCGACACCATCCCGGACTGGATGCTGAACATCGGCGCGCTGTTCCCCCTCAAGTGGATGTGCCAGGGGCTGCGCGGGGTGTTCCTGCCCGAGTCCGCCCAGGTCCTCGAACAGACGGGCGGCTGGGAGTTCGGGCGGATCGCCCTGGTGCTCGGGGCATGGTGCGTCGGAGGATTGCTGCTGTGCCTGCTGACCTTCCGATGGAAGAACCGGCGCGACGGATGAGGACTCCGGCCGCGCGCCCCGACTCGGCGCCGGACGCGGTGCGTTCGGCGCCGGAGCCGAGCGGGGCTCCCGTGCGTCCCGCGTCGGGCGGGGCCCGGCCGGTGCCGGGCCAGGAGCAGCCCGTACCGGTGCCGGGCCGGGACCAGCCCGTGCCGGTGCCGGGTCAGGAGCGACCGGGGCCGGTATCTGGCGGGACCCCGACAGGTCCGGTGCCGGGCGCGGCCCGCGCTTCGAACACCTGGGAGCTCTCGTTCCGGCTCTGGGACTCGTACTTCGCGATCGTGTGGGTGGCCACCCTGGTGTTCGTGCTCGGCACGGCGCACCCGGGGATGCGCGTCCGTCTCGCGGCCGGCGGGCTGCTCCTGCTGCTGATCCCGTGGTACCTGCTGGTCGGGCGCCCCGTCCTCACGGCCGACGAACCCGACGAGCGCCGCGCACTCGGCTACATCGCGGGCGCGATCCTGCTGTTCCTGCCGCCCGGGGTGCTGGTGGGCGAGACCCGCCTGATGACCTTCGCGCTCATCCCCCAGTGCTTCATCGCCCTGCGGCTGCGCCGGGCGTTCGCCGCCACGACCCTCATCAACATCGCCCCGGTGGCGGGCTGGGCCCTGCTGTGGCGGCCCGAGGGGCAGGATCTCTTCTTCAACACGGTCTTCGCCGTGGTCACGCTCGTGTTCTCGACGGCCCTGGGCAGCTGGATCATCCGCATCATGGAGCAGAGCCGCGAACGGGCCGAGCTGATCACCGAGTTGGACGCAGGCCGCCATGAGATCGCCCGGCTCTCGGCCGCGCACGGGGCGCTGGCCGAGCGCGAACGGTTCTCCCGGGAGATCCACGACACGCTCGCGCAGGGCTTCACCAGCCTGCTGATGCTGGTCCAGGCCGTCGAGGCCGAGCTCGACCACGATCTGCCGCAGGCCCGCCGCCATCTGGCCCTGATGAACGAGACCGCCCGGCAGAACCTCGCCGAGGCGCGGGCCCTGGTCACCGGGGGTACGCCCGCCGACCTGGAGGGCGCCACGCTGCCCGACGCGTTGCGCCGGCTGGCCGCCCGCCACACCGCGACCCTCGATGTGACCGGCCCGGTACGCCCGCTGCCCGCGGGCCCCGAGGTGGTGATCCTCCGCTCGTGCCAGGAAGCCCTGGCCAACACCCGCAAGCACGCCGGGAGTTCCCCCGCGGTCGCCGTCACCCTCGCCTACACCGCCGACTCGCTGGCCCTCTCCGTACGCGACGAAGGCCGGGGTTTCGACCCCGCCGTGCCGGTCGGCGGGTACGGGCTGGCAGGGCTGCGCGCGCGGGCCGCCGAGGTGGGCGGCACGGCACTGATCCGCAGCGCGCCGGGCGACGGCACGACCGTGACCGTGTGCCTGCCCGTCCCCGGGAGTGACGAGTGATCCGGATCATCCTCGCCGACGACCATCCCGTCGTACGCGAAGGGCTGCGCGCGATGCTCAGCGCCGAACCCGATCTCGAGGTGATCGCCGACGCGTCCAGCGGGCCCCGCGCGGAGGCGCTGGCCGCCGAACTCCGGCCCGACATCGTGCTCATGGACCTGCGGATGCCCGAGGGCGGGGGCGTCGACGCGATCGTGCGGATGACGCGCGCCGGGCTGCCCTGCCGGGTCATCGTGCTGACGACCTACGAGACGGACCGGGACATCCTGCGGGCGGTGGAGGCCGGGGCCGCGGGGTATCTGCTGAAGGATCTGCCGCGTGCCGAACTGGCGGACGCCGTACGGGCCGCCGCGCGGGGCGAGACGGTGCTGGCCCCCTCCGTCGCCGCCCGGCTGGTCGATCAGCTCCGCACCAGGCCGGAGCGGCCCCGCCTCTCCGAGCGGGAGACCGCGGTGCTGCGGCTGGTCGCCGAGGGCTGCACGAACGCGGAGATCGGACGCCGGCTCTTCATCGGCGAGTCCACCGTGAAGACCCATCTGCTGCGCGCCTTCGGGAAGTTGGGAGTGGACGACCGGACGGCCGCGGTGACGAGCGCGATGCGCTTCGGATTGCTGGAGTGAGGCTCCCCCGCCCTGTCCCTTCCCCGAGGCCGGAGGGGCTGACGTCCTCCAGCCCCTGCGGCGTCACGGAGAGGGGTCCGGGGTGGAGCCCCGGGGCCGGACGGACAGCGGAGAGCGTCCGCCCGACACCGGCGGGCCCGGCGTCGCCGACACCGGGGCCGCTGCCTCACCGAAAGAACCCCGTCGCGAGAGGCGGCCCGGTACCGCCCGGGCCGACCGGGAGACCGGCCCCGGCGGGGCGCCGCCGGGGCGGAGGACCCGCGTCAGCCCAGGCGTGACCGCAGCTCGGCCACGATCGCGTCGACCGCGACCGCCGCCTGCTCGCCGGACTCCATGTCCTTGAGCTGCACGACGCCCTCGGCGAGATCACGCTCACCGGCGACGATCGTGAAGCGCGCCCCGCTGCGATTCGCGTTCTTCATCGCGCCCTTGAGCCCCTTCGCGCCGTACGAGAAGTCGGCGGCGACACCGAGCCTGCGCAGTTCGGTGACCACACCGAACAGCGTCCGGCGGGCCTCCTCCCCGAGCGGCACCGCGAACACGCTGGTGGACGAGGGGAGTTCGAGCTCCACGCCCTCCGCCTCCAGCGCCAGCACCGTACGGTCGACGCCCAGCGCCCAGCCGACGGACGGCAGCGCGGGGCCGCCGATCATCTCGGACAGCCCGTCGTAACGGCCACCGCCGCCCACCGCGGACTGCGAACCGAGACCGTCGTGCACGAACTCGAACGTGGTCCGCGTGTAGTAGTCGAGACCGCGCACCAGCTTCGGGTCGTCCTCGAAGGAGACGCCCGCGGCCGTGATCAGGTCGCGCACCTCCTCGTGGTACGCCTTGCAGGCGTCACAGAGGTAGTCCCGCAGCAGCGGCGCCCCGCCCAACTGCTTCTGGACGTCCTCGCGCTTGTCGTCGAGGACACGCAGCGGGTTGATCTCCGCGCGGCGGAGGGTCTCCTCGTCGAGGTCCAGGCCGCGCAGGAAGTCCTGCAGAGCGGCCCGGTAGACGGGACGGCACTCCTTGTCGCCCAGGCTGTTGAGCAGAATCCGGAAGTCGCGCAGGCCGAGCGAGCGGTACGCCTGGTCCGCCAGGATGATCAGCTCGGCGTCCAGCGCCGGGTCCTCGGCTCCGATGGCCTCGGCGCCCACCTGGGAGAAGTGGCGGTAACGGCCCTTCTGGGGGCGCTCGTAGCGGTAGTACGAGCCCGAGTACCAGAGCTTGACGGGGAGGTTGCCCAGCTTGTGCAGGTTGGCCTCGAGTGCCGCGCGCAGCACGGAGGCGGTGCCCTCGGGGCGCAGGGCCAGCCTGTCGCCGCCCTTGGTCTCGAAGGCGTACATCTCCTTGGTCACGATGTCGGTGGACTCACCGACACCGCGCGCGAACAGTTCGACACTCTCGAAGCCGGGCGTCTCGATGTAGCCGTAGCCGGAGTTGCGCAGCGGCGCGGCGATCGCCTCGCGGACCGCGAGGTACTTGGCGCTGTCCGGCGGAATCAGGTCGTACGTGCCCTTGGGGGCCTTGAAGGTGCTCACGGAAGTCTCTCGTCACATTCCTCGTCGAGGAGCGGAGGTCGGGTTCGCTCCGCGTTCCTGGCGGCTCGCCGCCACTTGCCGCAGATACGGGTTGGCGGCGCGCTCCTGGCCGATGGTCGTCTGGGGGCCGTGGCCGGACAGCACCACGGTCGAGTCGTCGAGCGGCAGGCACACACGGCCCAGCGAGTCGAGCATCTCGTCCATGTCGCCGCCCGGCAGGTCGGTACGTCCGATGGAGCCGGCGAAGAGCAGATCCCCGGAGAAGAACACGGACGGGATGTCCGCGCTCTCGGGCATCCGGAACGTCACCGACCCCTTCGTATGGCCCGGCGCGTGCGCGACGGACAGGTCGAGGCCCGCCAGCTTCAGCTCGGCGCCGTCGGTCAGCGTCCGCACGTCGTCGGGCTCTCCCACGGTCAGTTCGCCCATCAGCGGCATCCCGATGGAACGGCCGAGCGCCCGCTCGGGGTCGCTCATCATGTACCGGTCCTCGGGGTGGATCCAGGCGGGCACGTCGTGCGCCCCGCACACGGGAACGACCGAGGCGACGTGGTCGATGTGGCCATGGGTGAGGATGACCGCGACGGGCTTGAGCCGATGCTTGGCGAGTGCTTCCTCGACTCCCTGAGCGGCCTGATGGCCCGGGTCGATGATCACGCACTCCTCACCCGCGGCGGGGGCGACCAGGTAACAGTTGGTCCCCCAGGCCCCGGCGGGGAACCCGGCAATGAGCACGATCGTCCTTCGTGGTGGCGTACGCGCTGGTGTCGTACGGGGCGGGTGGCTGTGGATCAGAGCCTACCGGCGCTGCCGATTCCTCAGCGAACCCATATACGGTACGGGGCACACGCAGGCGGTCGGCTCACAAGACGCACGCGTCCCACACGACGTACGAGACGCACGAGGAGAAACCCGGTGGTCAGCCAGGAACAGCGGCGGCGTCAGCTCGCCCGGGAGAAGTTCTTGCGACAGCAGCAGCGCCGCACGGCCGCGCGACGCAAGACCCATACACGTAACGCGGTGATCGCGTCGGTCGTCGGCGTGGTCGTCGCGGGCGGTGCGCTGTCGTACGTGACCGGGGTCTTCAAGAACGACGACAAGAAGACCAACGCGGGCGCCGAGGTGACGCCGAGCGCCACGCCGAGCAAGGCGCCCGATCCGTGCGAGAAGCCCGCCGAGGGCAAGGTGAAGGCGCTCACCTGGAAGAAGGAGCCCGCGGTCACCATCGACAAGGCCGCGGACTACACCATGAAGATGGCGACGACCTGCGGTGACATAGACATCGCGCTCAAGGCGTCCGCCGCCCCGCACACGGTGAACTCGTTCGCCTTCCTCGCGGGCAAGGGCTACTTCGACCACACCAAGTGCCACCGGCTCACCGCCGAGGGCATCTACGTGCTGCAGTGCGGCGACCCGCAGGGCACCGGCTCGGGTGGGCCCGGCTACACGATTCCGGACGAGAACCTCAAGGACAAGGTCCTGAAGGGGAACGTGTATCCGGCGGGCACCGTGGCCATGGCCAACCAGTACAACTCGCAGTCGGGGCAGGGCCGCGACACCGGCGGCAGCCAGTTCTTCCTGGTCTACCAGGACAGTCCGCTTCCGCCCGACTACACACCATTCGGGACGATCTCCAAGGACGGAATGACGGTTCTCAAGAAGATCGCGGCCGCCGGCGCGCAGGCCGCCGACCCCACGACACAGAACACCGCCCCGAATGCGACCGTCGTGATCAACAAGGCGACAGTCGTCAAATCCTGACCCCCCAACTGCGAGATTTCGGTCGCGCGGGATGCGGACAGCCGCCCCGCCGGTCGCCTATGTTGGCCGTGACGAAACTGTGGACGATGCCAGGGGCGCTGACGCCCCTCAGAGGCATCATGTGGAGGAGGCGCTGTGAGCAGCGACCCGTGGGGCCGCGTCGACGAGACGGGGACCGTGTACGTGCGTACGGCCGACGGCGAGCAGGTCGTCGGTTCCTGGCAGGCCGGCACCCCTGATGAGGCGCTGGCCTACTTCGAGCGCAAGTACGAGGGCCTGGTTGTCGAGATCGGCCTCCTCGAAAAGCGAGTGAAGACCACCGACCTGTCGGCGAAGGACGCCCAGACCGCGATCGACCACATCCGCGAACAGGTGGACGCCCACCACGCGGTCGGCGATCTGGCGGCGCTGAAGGTGCGGCTGGACAAGCTCGTGGAGACGGTCGACGCGCGCCGTGAGGAGCGCAAGGTCCAGCGGGCCAAGCAGTCCGACGAGGCGCGGCACGCCAAGGAGGCGCTGGTCGTCGAGGCCGAGGAGCTGGCGCAGAGCGACCAGTGGCGGTCGGCCGGTGAGCGGCTGCGCGCCCTGGTGGACACGTGGAAGGGGCTGCCGCGACTCGACCGCAAGTCGGACGACGAGCTGTGGCACCGTTTCTCGCATGCCCGCTCGGCGTTCTCCAAGCGGCGCAAGGCGCACTTCGCGTCGCTGGACGCGCAGCGCGAGGAGGCCCGCAAGACCAAGGAGAAGCTGGTCGCCGAGGCCGAGTCGCTGTCCGGCTCGACGGACTGGGGTCCGACGGCGGCCCGCTACCGCGAGCTGATGGCGGACTGGAAGGCCGCGGGCCGCGCCCAGCGCGAGCACGAGGACGACCTGTGGAACCGCTTCCGCGGCGCCCAGGACGTGTTCTTCGCGGCGCGCAGCTCGGTCTTCGCCGAGCGTGACGCGGAGCAGACGGAGAACCTGAAGCTCAAGGAGGAGCTGGCCGAGGAGGCCGAGAAGCTCGTCCCGGTGCAGGACCTGAAGGCCTCCCGTGCAGCCTTCCGTTCCATCAACGAGCGCTGGGAGGCCATCGGCCACGTGCCGCGCGACGCCCGCCCGAAGGTCGAGGGCCGGATGCACGCGGTCGAGCGGGCCCTCCAGGAGTCCGAGGAGACCGAGTGGCGCCGGACGAACCCGGAGGCACGCGCGCGTGCCGAGGGTCTCACCGGTCAGCTGCAGGCCGCCGTGGACAAGCTCCAGGGCCAGATCGAGACGGCGCGCTCCGCGGGCAACACCGCGAAGGCCGACAAGCTCCAGAAGGAGCTGGACGGCCGTCAGGCGCTGCTGGACCAGGCTCTGAAGGGTCTTCAGGAGTTCGGCGGCTGACAGGTCGCGGACACGCGAAGGGGCTCCCGTACCGCCCGTACG
>NZ_JBHWVI010000118.1:0-27075 GCF_042737005.1 Streptomyces sp. NPDC060027 | reverse complement strand
GAGACAGGTTCAACCCCATCTGGCGGCCGTACTCGATGAGCTTCGTCCGGCCCCGCTCGTAGGTGGCGTTGACCTTCTCCCACGGCTCGTTCGCCTCGAGGGCCGCCGTGGTAGCCGCATCCGTCTTCGCACCGAGGTCGGACAAGGCGGTCGCTGCGGCCTGCGCCTTCGGCGAGTTGAGGTCGAGCTCACCGTTCACCATCTTCAGCGAGTTGGCGTTGTCCTTGGCCGCCTTCGCCGCCGCATCGATGGACGCCTCGAACCCAATCATCCCGCCGAGATTCGCCCGGTTCACATCGTTCAGGGCGACGATCGCCTGACGCAGCCCGTCCGCCGCGGACTTCTGCTCGTTGAGCTTGCTCGTCGTGTCGATGGCCTGCTGCCCGAACAAGCCCATGCCCGCCGCAGCAAGATCCTGTTCGGCCTTGACCCCGGCGACCGCAGCCGTGTACTCGGGAAAGAGCTGGTTGATCTCCTTCTGGGAGTAGCCCGCCCCCTTGAGTGCCTCCTCGTACCGCTTGAAGCCATCTGCTGCCTGGTCGGCGTAGCCGCTGCTCGCCATCGAGGCGAACGCCTGGTCGAAGGACTTGAAGTCCTCCTTGACGGCTTCCAGGCCTCCCGACTTTCCGACGAGGCTGTCGATGCGCGGGATGATCGTGTCCAGGACCGGGCCGACACCCGCCATCCGTGCCCAGCTGGTGCCCTTGTCGAGGGCCTGCTGCTCGCCCTTCATCCTGCCGAGCTTGTAGATGAAGTCATCCATGCTGCCGAACGTGTTCTTGAGCTCGCCAGTCGTCTCGCCCGTCGCGGCCAGCGTCTTCAGCGAGGTGACGAGCTTGTCGACGTCCGGCGGTGCGCCCCGCGCCTTGGTGGCCAGCTCGTCGATGCCGACGGCTACAGCGCCCAGGATTCCCAGGCCACCGGCCACTTTGCCCAGAGTGCCGATGCGCTGCGTCACGCCGGAGATGGCGGAGCCGACACCGCCGAAGCGGGCCGCGCGCACGAACGATGACAGTCCTGCCGCCGCCTGTGATGTGGTGACGGCGGTCAGTGCGGCGGCGCCCATCTTGGCAAGCTTGAACGCCGTGTACAGCTGCAGGAACGTGCTGATCACTTCGGTCGGGACCGCGTTGACGAGCTTCGCCAGCGCGTTGGCCACCGTAAGAACGGTGACGCCCATGTCGGACGCGGCAACGATCAGATGGACGGCGGCCTTGGCGAGGTTCCCGAGGGTTTCCGCGACGATCGGCCCGTTCTCGCGGACGTAGGCCATGAACTCGCTGACGCTGGAGCTGACCTCGCCGGAGTCCAGGGCCTGCGTGAACTCGACCATTCCGAACGTGGCCCGAGCCAGAGCACCCGATGACCAGTCGGCGAGCTTGTCCATGAACCGTTCGAAGCCCGACGTCTGCATGCCGCCAGCGAGGACGTTCAGCATGTTGTCGATCTGCTCCGACGTGCCACGCACGATCGGCGTCAGACGGGGCAGCATCGCCTGGAACAGGCCCAAAGACTTCGTGACGACGGGCATGGTGTCCGAGGCCAGGGCATCGGACCAGTCGCGGTACTCGTCCTTGAGGACGGTCAGCGCTGCGGCTGCCTCGCGGGTGGCGGCCGGCATTTTTTTGAGGATGCGCTGCTGCGCGGCCTGCGCCTCGGCTGCCGCGGCTGAATGCTGGCCGTGCCCCTCAACGGCCTTGTCGTACTTGGTGGCGGCTTCCGACGCCTCCGACATGGATTTGATCTGGCTGATGACGGCCACAGTGAATGCGGTGACGCCCGCTCCTGCTGCCGCCGCGCCTGCCGCGATCGGCACCATGGCGGCGGCCACCGGGATGAGCGCGCTCCCCAGACTGAGGGCGGCCACCATGAGGTTGTTGGCGCTGTCGCCCGCCCCGTCGGCGGATGAACTGACGCTGCCAACGCGGCCCCGGAGTCCTCCCATTCCGGCGCCGACCCGGCGGACGGATCCGTCGAGGTCGTCCATGTCGCGGCGCAGTGTCCGTGACCGGTCGGAGAGAGTGTTGAGCCGGCCGTCGGCCGAATCGGCTCGGGTCGTCAGGCTCCGCAGCGCGGTGGCTGCTCGTGCGGTGGTGTCCCGCAGGTCGCCCATGGCTGCAGCAGTGGCGGCTGCCCGGCCGCGCAGGGTGCGGAGTGCACGGGAGGCGCCCTGCGCGGCGTTCTCCAGCTCGTGCAGGGCGACCGCCGCGGCGAGTACCCGTGTGGCGAGTGTGGCGAGGGCCTGCCCGGCGTCACGGGCGTGAGTCCGCAGATCCCTCATGGCCTGCGCCGAGGCGACGATCTGCGTACTGTCGCCGCTGAACGTGACGTCGAGGCGGATCGGGCCCTCCGCCTTGAGGTCCCGGATCGCCGCCCGGACCGATGCGACGCCGGCAGTGGTGTCGTCGTTGAGTTCCGCGGTGACACGGATGTCTCCGGCGACGGCGCGGAGACCGGTCAGGGATCGTTCGGCGTCCTGTGCCCGGTCGGCCATCTTGCCCAGGGCCCGGCCGGACAGGTCGGCCCGACGGCCCAGATCCTTGAGCGCGTTCGCGGCGGCCTGCGCGGATGGGCTGAGGCCGCCCATGGTCCGGATGAGGTCCCGGATTTCGTCCTTGGCGCTGCCGGTCCTGGCCTCGACCTCGACGTGCCCGGATGCGACAAGGAAGCTCATGCCGGGTTACACCTCCACGCGTTCGATGAGGCCGGGGATGACGAGGTTCATGGCGTCGATGGACACCTCGTCGGTGGCTTCGGGCGTGGCAGGTGCGGCTGCCTGTGCGGGTTGGTTCAGGCTGGTGGCGACGGCGGTCATGGCGCCGTCGTAGGCGGGTGTGCGGGCGGCGAGGGCGAGGAAGCGTCGGGCGTTGAGGCGCGTATCGGTTTCGAGGTCGATGCCGTAGATGGCGAGGAAGTCGGCGTCGATGTCGTCCCAGTACTCGACGATCCAGACGTGATCGGCTAGCTGTCCTGTGAGACGTCCGAAGCTTTTCCCGCCTCCTCCTCGCCGCGTCCGGCTCGCTTCGTCTGGTCGAAGAAGAGGCCGGTGACGGCCGTGATGACCTCGTCGAACTGCTCCTGGGTGATGTCCTCGTTCTCGTAGTGGCCGAGGAGGCGCGTGTACTGCTCCTTGCCGAGGACGAGTTCGGCTACGTACATGGAGCCGAACAGGGGGCCGTCTTGGCGCATCTTGTCGATGCCGAGGTACACGATCCGGGGGCTGATCAGCTTGGGGACGGTGAACTCGTGGTCGTCGATGTAGCAGAGCGGTACTCGCGCTTCCTCCACCGGCGGGGCGGCGGCGGTGGAGATGCGCAGCACGCCGTCATCTTCGGGCGTGGCGGGCACCGGAGCGGTGCGGGTCTTGGGCGCTCGGGTGGTCACGGTGGCTCCTAGCTGGTGGCGTCGATGAGCTTGAACGGGGCGATGGCGGCGGACACGTAGAAGCCCTGCCACTTGACGGTGAAGAGGGTCTGACCGTCTTTCTTGTAGGTGCTCTCGACCTTGTCGTTGGAGAGGCACCTGCGGATGATGTAGCGGCGGCGGAACTGGCCGGGTGCGTAGCCGTCGAGGATGACGGCCCGGTAGGTGGGCTGCGTCGCGCTCGATGCGTAGACCGGCTCGAAGGACTTGTAGCCCGTACCGGAGGCGGCGGTGCCGTCGTTGAGCAGGTACTTCAGGTTCTCCAGCGTGGCTTCGGCGAGGTTCGTCTCGATAGTGAAGAGGCGCTTGGTGAGCCTGCCGCCGACCTCGTCGACGACCTGGTCGACCTCCAGCGGCGTGTACGTCTGGTCGACGGTGAGCTTGACGCCGTCCTGCGTTCCGCCGAGGTCGGTCCAGGAGGACGCGGCCGGGGTCGTGTTGATCGCGGTGTCGAGGGGTTCGGTGGCTCCGAAGTTCCCGATGTACAGGTCGGCCGGACCCATGATCAGGTTGGTGGTGGTGACCGCCATGTCCTACTCCTTGCTCTTCGCTGCGGCGGGGGTCTTGGCCGGTGCGGCGGCAGGAGTTGCGGCAGGCTCCTCGTCGATGAGGACGCCCTGCCGCTTCAGGTCGAGGTACTCGGTGTCGGAGACTTCGAGCTCGACGTGGGGCTGCATGGTGGTACGGACCTTGGGCATGGCGCTCCTAGAGGGTGATCCAGTGCAGGGCGAGGTCGGCCTGGTAGCGGGCGAAGGACGAGTCGTCGCCCGGCATGCGCCGAGGTTCGGACGTGAAGTGCGCGGTGAGAACGCGGGCTTGGGGATAGCCCGGCCGCAGCGTGAGGACGCGTTGCAGTCCGGCCTGGTCGTAGGTCGCGGCGACGATCAGCTCCGCCAAGCTGGCGGCCCTGCCCCACGGGGGCTTCCCGGAGGCGAGGTTGACGGCGTAGCAGTCGACCTGGACGACCGGCTCGCGCAGCGCGTAGTACAGCTGCGGGCTGCCGCCGACCGTGCCGACGACGTGCACGAACCCGTTGGCCTCCCACGCCGAAGCGTCCGACGGCAGAGTCGTGGCGACCTGGCCCGGCTCGATCCCGGCCGCCGAGGACAGCCAGGCCACCGCGACGAGCTCCGTGTTGGCCTGCGGGGTGACGGCCATCAGAGCGCCTCCCGTCGCCGGTACAACGCCGGCCGCAGGAACGGCTGAGCTGGCGTGCCGGGGTGGTTGACGCGGGCCACGGGATGCCGGGCGCCCGGCCAGTACAGGGCCTTCGCGTTGCGTGGGGTGATGACGTGCGGGCTGGAGCCGAACTCGACCGTCATCCAGTACTCGACATTGCGGACCCCGACCCGCAGCGACAGGTCGTTGACCTCGTAATAGATCCGGGACCGCATCAGCCCGGTGTCGACAGCGGCGAACCGCTGGGCATCCGACTCGATGTCCAGGGCCAGCTTGTCGAGGAGGAGGGAGGTGGCGGTGTCGATCTCGTCCGGCCAACTGCTGTTGACGGTCAGCGTGAACGCACTGCTCATCTCTCCTGCACCTCCTCTACGGCTGGCGGGGTCTGGCTGCCTCGCCTGGCTGGCCGTTTACGGGCCGTGGTGCCGGGCGGGGCGGTGTCGCTATGTCGGAGCTATGCGGCTCGTCCTGTGCGTTTCAGGTCCGCGCGCAATGGCTGCGCGACGACGGGGCTCGAGTTCTTGGTGACGGCGACGACGATGTAGATCTCGTTGGTGCGTTCGTCCTTGATCCGGTCGTCCTCGGTGACGTCCGTGGTCGGGGGGAGCCGACAGACGTGGGTGCGGATGATCCGCGGCGTGCCAGTGACGGGCTCGCGTGCGGTCCGCGTCGACTCGATGAGCGAGGCGGGGATGCCGGACTTCAGGACGGTTGACGTGTCGGTCTCGTCGCCGAACGCGTCCTCGCCTGTTCCGCGGAGGACGCTGACGGTCGTCGTGGCCAGAGCGAGCATCAGCAGCCACCTCCGCCGAGTGGCCGCCAGCGCGGGTCGTTGTCGTCGGCGTCGACGCTGGTGAGGTTCATGCGGCGCGGGATGCCGCTGCCTGCTCCGGCCATGCGGCCGATGCGGAGCGCGCGGGTGCGGCGCCAGGACAGGCGGTCGATGCAGCGCTTCGCCATCGGCGCGAGGACGAGGGCGTTGTTGTGCTGCATGGTGGCGACGACGCCGTCCTGCTGCACCTGGGAGACGTCGATGTTGGTGAACGCGTCGGGGTGCTGGGTGATCCATGCCGCCTGGTAGGCGACCGCCAGCTTGAGGAGGCGCAGGTTCTTTGGCCTGATGTTGCCCGCGTCGGAGGCGTCCTCGGTCGTGTCGGCGAACACCTCGACGAGGGCCTGGGCCTGCTCGACCTGAGCTGCTGTCGCGTTCTGTCCGGCGTAGGTGATGACGTCACTGGTGGTGGCCCACGCCATGTCAGGTCACCTGCCTGACGGATACCTCGTACACCCAGCGGCCGTCGACGGTGGCTGCCAGGCGGGCGTCGCCGCGGGGCAGGTGCCCGGCTTCGACGGCGGCCTGGGCGGTGGCCTGCCGGTGGGCGAGGTGGGTTTCCTCGTCGGGCCCGCCGGGCTCGGCCTCGAAGTCCTGACGGAAGGCGCGGGGGCTGGCGCTGGCTGCGCCTGCCTGGCTGATCGTCTCGGCGCTGACCGCGGTCTTGCGCACCGCTTCGCCGGACAGGACGTACTCGCCTTCAGCAAGGGAAGGCTGCTGCTCGCCGTCGTGGCCGGTGAGGCGCTGGATGAGGTCGGCGCGGGCGCGTGCGGTGCCGAGGCCGCGGCGCGCGCTCTCCGCCCGCAGCTCCGTCACACTCATCTGCTCGTAGTCCACAACGCCCTCATCTCTGGTCTGCGGTTCACCGGCGCCGCCGGGGTGGCACCCACCAATCCCCGGCGGCAGTCCGTGAGGGCTAGTCGGTGATCCGCTCGAGGATCGAGAACGCGGCCTCGTGGCCGAGCTGGAAGCCCTTGCGCACGCGGATCTT
This sequence comes from Streptomyces sp. NPDC060027, assembly GCF_042737005.1. Classification (NCBI taxonomy): domain Bacteria; kingdom Bacillati; phylum Actinomycetota; class Actinomycetes; order Kitasatosporales; family Streptomycetaceae; genus Streptomyces; species Streptomyces sp. NPDC060027. The sequence goes on along the minus strand of NZ_JBHWVI010000118.1, from coordinate 20,650 downwards.
CACCGCGGTGTCGTCGGTGGTGTCCTGGGCGCGGGCCTTGTCGACGAGGATCTCGCCGTTCGACCGGTCGCCCCGCTTGAGGAAGCCGCGGTTGCAGAAGACCAGCAGGTCGTTGCCGGTCGGCGACTGGGTGTTGGTCGCGCTCACCTTGCAGCCGCGGGACCAGGCGATCGGCGCGTTGAACAGGGTGTCCGGCGTGCCGGCGAGGCCCTGGACGAAGATGGGACGGCCCTGCGAGTCGAGGCAGTTGCGGAGCGCGTCGCGCCAGCCGGGGGCGGCGATGACGAGCTGGTCCGCCATGGACCAGTACTTGCCGGTCTCGACCTTCTTGAAGGTCGCGCTGAGCTTCTCGTACAGGGAGAGGCCGGACGCGGATGCCGAGTAGGAGACGTTGTCGTCGTCCCACGTCAGGTAGTTCGCGTCGGCCGTGTACGAGGTGGCGGAGTTGGTGGTGCGCAGCGCCTTGTACACGGACGTGAAGGGGACCGTGGAGCCGTTCTCTGCGGCGCTCACGCCGAGGCAGGCGTTGTCGAAACTGTCGGCGTAGGAGATCGCCCAGTCCATGCCCTTGGTCTGGATGGTGTCGATGACGCTGTCGGCGTCGGCGAGGTCGTCCTCGTCCACGACGAACAGGGAGTTGAACTTGCGGGCGGTGAGCGTGACGTAGTCGTTCGTCGACGCGTCCGCGGTGTAGGTGGAGCCGACGTTGACGGCCAGGCCGCTGCTGCGCAGGACGCGCTTGGTGGCGGTCGTCATGGTGTGGGGGCGGGCATACCGTTCGACGGCGGAGTCCATCTGGACCCGGGTGATGACGGTGTCGTCCCACTCGATCGGAATCCAGTTGTCGATGATGTCTGTGCTGGCCACGAGGGCACCTCGGAATGAGACAGGGGCTCACGGCCCGCATGGGTGGGGTGGGTGCCCTACCTGGGCGGACCTGTGAGCGTCCCGCTCGTTCCTGTTCAGACCCGGGGGTCTGGTGGTGCGTGCCCTGCCTGGGCGTCAGCCGCGGAGGATCTTGTCTGCTACCTGTTCGGCCCAACCCTTGGGTTCCGGCTTCGGTGCAGGCTTGTCGGCTGCCTCAACCTTAGCCCCCGTTACTCCATTCTGGCCAGAACCGCCAGCCCCGTTGGCCGCATTGGCAGAGTTGCGGGTGCGCCTGAAGAACTCCGGCCATTCCGACTTCAGGCCGTCCAGCTGCTCCGCCAGGCCGACGATCTCTCCGCCGTCGAAGTCGACGTCGTCCACGTCGATCAGCTTCATGAGGCTGTCGAGGCGCTGCCCGTTCCAGCCCGCCTCCGTCAGCGCCTTGTTGAAGCCGACAGCGAAGGTCCGCATCTGACGGCGTCCGGTGAGCTGCGCCTCGGTGACCGCCTTCTCCACAGCCCGCTTCAAGTCGGCGGGGTTCGCGGCCTGCGCCTGCTGGTCATCCTGCTGCACGGCCGGTGCAGTCACGTCCGGCTCCTCCGGCTGGAGACGCTCGCCGGTGCGGGGGCTGAACCCGGCGGCCATCAGCCACTTGCGGCGGTCGCGAGCCTCGGCGGACGCGCGGACCTTCTCCGACTGCACCCGCTCCCACTCCTCCCGGGTCGGCGGGGTCCAGTCGGCGACGGGAGCGTCGTCCACGTCCGTCTCCTCCGGGACGGGAGCGTCGTCGTCGGGCGCCGGCGGCGTCGCCCCATCGTCGCCGCCGTCGGCGTAGCAGACGAACGGGCTGCTGTACGGGTGCGCCCAGCCGGACGGAGGGGCGGAACGGGCAAGGGTTCGGGGTGCCATGTGGTTCTCCTTCAATGACCCGTACCGGGGCCGGTAGCGGGAAAGGTGCGGTCCTCGAACCGGCCGGCGCGCACGGCACCTGCGGCGAACTCAAGGACGGACTTGGGCAGTCGGACACCGGTGCGCAGCAACTCGCGTGCGGCACGGACACGGGCGGCGTTGGATTCAGGGGGCAGGGACCAGCCGCGGGCGATGGACCGCCACGCCTCACGCCGCAGCACCTCGGGCAGCGAGGGCACGCCAGGCTGTGCCCAGTCGTCGTCCCATGCAGCGAGTCGGCATCGGCAGTGAGGGTGGAGAGGTGGCCCGGAGACCGCTTCGTCGCGGCCTCGCTGGTTCGGATCCCACGACAGGCCAGCGGGGAAGTCGGCGTCCGCGTCGACGACCTGTCCGGCGTAGGCGGCGCAGCTGACGCAGGCATCGCGTTCAGCGACCCACACCTTCTTTGCCCCGGCTGCACGGATCTGTTCGGCGATGCCGTCGTTGACGGCCTCGTTGACGGTGTGGGTGATCGCGGCCTTGATCTTGCCGATGACTCCGCGGGCCCGCCCGACAGCGGCAAGCGCACCCGTGACGCCGAGGCGCCGCACGAGCTTCGCCTTCAGCAGGGCGAGCGCCCCACGCTGCTGCTCGTCGACGATGCCAGGCAGAGCGCTGGCGGAGCGGCGCACAGCACGGGACGGACGGGCATCAACACCCCGCGTCCGGCGCCCGGTGAGGCGAGAAAGAACCTGCGAGCCCTGCGCCACCCCGAGAGCAACCGCCGGGGAGAGCGCGTCCTCGAGGGCTCGACCGGCCCGCTTTCCGAGGCCCTTGAAGAGGCGGGCAATCGCGGTGCGGACCGCGGCAAGGATCCGCTGCAACAGCTTGTCATCGCCCGCGTCCGCCCGCGGCCCGCCGAATAGACGGGTCCACATGGTGGTGGTGTCCCGGGACAAGCGGGTGAAGTCCTCGTCCAGTCCGCCGACGGCCTGGCGGATCGCGGCCTCTTCGATGGCCTGGATGGCGTCGGTGTGCGGGCCCTGGATGAGGCGGGCGACTTCCTCGTCGCGGCTAGCCACCGGCGGTCAGCTCCCGGTCGGTGCGCTGCGCGGCGGCGAGCACACCGTCGAGGATCGTCGCGACCTGCTCCTGAGTCACGGCGCCGAGGGCAACACCGGAGCCCAGCCGCTGCACGGCGTCGCCGAGCGTGGCGAGGAGCTCGACGCGGCGCTGGAGTTCGGCGTCGTCATCCAGGTTGGCCAGCCAGCCGCTGACGATCTCCGGGGCGTACCCGGCTTCGATGAGGGCGCGTTCCCGCGGAACACCGGCGTCGATCTTCGCCTTGATGGTGGCCCAGCCTTCGGCGTCGCTGACCTGCTCGGCCGGCGCCCACGCCACGGTGACTGTGATGTCGTCGTCGTAGCCGAGGAGGCGCAGCGCGAACTCGAACGCGTCGGCATGCGTGGCACCGAACGAGCGCTGCCGCGACTGGACTTTCGCGATCAGTGGGCCGTTCGCTTCCCGCCGCGACTCGCCGGAGATCCGGTCGCCGGTGGAGTCGAAGATGTGCATCGGCGTGTCCGTGACCTGCGCCATCGCCTTGATGTACCGGTCGAACGGCTTCATGTAGATGTCGGGGTTCGCCGCTTCGAACTGGCCGACAGTGCGGTAGCCCTGCAACTGCCAGAACTCGCCCGGGTCGTTGCGGAGCTGCGATCCGTTCAGCGGCGACTCGGGGTCCCCGCCGACGTCTTCCGGGTTGTCGGGGTCGAAGTCGGACTGCTGCCCGGACTGGTCGAGCGTCGGATCGATCAGCCCGTACCGCTGGGGAAGCGACTGGTAGTCGACCGTCGCCGCGTGGGAGACCACCAGCTTGTTGATGATGGCTTGCGGGCCGTAGGCGGCGTAGTGCTCGGGCCGGCCGTAGGGGCGCGCGGTGCGGTAGTGGAAGAACGGGACCTCGCCGTATGGATTGGGGAGCGTCCAGTCCTGGTCGTCGCCGGTGTACGGCGTCCACCTGTCGTTCTTCTGGCTGTGCTTGCCGTCCCACACCCAGCGCTCCACGCGGTCCGCGTAGTACAGGTCGGCGCGGATGACTGGCTTCTTGACGGTGCCGACGTTCCACGACTTGATCGCGAACGCCTTCGTCAGCGGGTTCTCCGTGTCGTAGATGACGCGGACCGTGCCGGGCCCGTTGACGAACATGTCGACGCCTTCGACGTCGCCGCGCTCGTCCAGCTCGGGCCACACCATCAGGTAGGCGTCACCCATAGAGCAGGCCCGCACGTGCAGGCCGGGGATCTCCTCGTCGAGCTGATTCCGCTTGAACAGCTCGCCGATGTCAGCGTCGGCATCCTCATCACCGGTCGTGACCGCGGTGACGTGGAGCCGGTTCGTGACCGCGGTGACGGGGATGCGGGCGAAGTTGACCTCGTCCAGCTCGTCGAGGTTGCTCTTCTTGAGCATCTTCGCGACCTTGTCCGACGCGAAGATCTCCTCGACGTCGCCGTCGAAGTAGGCCTCGGCCTTCGCGTAGGCAGGCCTGGCTGCGGACAGCTCGGCGTAGGCGTTGATCAGATCTGGAGTGCCAGCCATCAGGCAATCACCTCGGGCTCACGGACCGCGCGGCGGCCTTCGGGCGGGCAGGGGGCTTCAGGAATCTCAGGACCGCGTTGCCGACCGAGTCGACGAGGTCGTCGTTGGGGGCCTTCGGGAACGCGACCATCTGCTCCTCGAGCGCAGACAGCGGCTCGGCATGCATGACCCGGGTGGGGATCAGCTGGTACAGGTTGAGGAGCCGCTCGGCGCGGGTCTCCTTCTTCTCGCTGTTGTGGACGGTGACGACCTTGACGGGCAGGTCGTGGAAGATCTCGAGCCACAGGTCGCCGCCCTGGTTCGACTCGACGAGGATCGCTCCGACCTCGGGGAAGGAGTCGAGGATCTGCAGGACGCGGGTGCGCAGCGGCTCGCCCTTTAGCTTCACGGCCTGCGCGAACTTCACCAGGCAGCGGGCGGGGAGGGCTCGCTGGTCGGCGGTCGCGGGCCGGGCGGGTGCCCAGCTGACGACGGACAGGCCGGTGAAGTCGCTGGTCTTCTTGGTGGTGACGGCGCCGTCGACGGACAGGTAGGTGCGTGCCGTTGGGAAGGTGCCGTAGGTGAAGTCGGTCTCGGACCAGTAGGCGCCGTCGGCGGCCATCGGGTCGTTGAGGTAGTTCTTCCGGTAGCTGCGGGTGTGCTCGATCTTCTTCAGGAAGTCGAGCGGCCACTTGGCCGGCCACATCGACCGTTCGCGGCCGTAATCGTCGGCGACGATCGGCAGGTGGTGGTGGACGCGGAACTGCTGCTCCCCCACCCACGCGTTGCCTTCGGTCCGCTCACCCTTGCCCCACTTCACCAGTTGGTGCGTGATGCTGCCCGGCATCGTCACCGTCCCGGACAGGACGACGCGGGCGTAGATGTTCAGCGGCAGGATGGCGTCGGTGACGGTCTTCAGTCGCTTGTCCGCCTGGTAGGCGCTGTAGCTGGACTCGTCGGGCTCGACGTCGTCCAGGAGCAGGAGGTCGGGACGACGCTCGCCGACCTTCATGCCGAGCGAGCTGGCGTCGATGCCCTTCGCCGCGAACACGAATCCGTTGGCCCGGATCACCATGTGCTTGGCGTCGGATTCGGACGCGCCGGAGGGGCGTCGCCCCGCGGTGCAGAGGTCGGGGTAGTCGCGGCGCAGCGCCGTGTTGCCGTCGACTTCCTTCCGGAAGGTTCCGAGGTGCATCTCGGCTTGCGGCCCGGAGTCGGCGAACACGGCGGCGAACTTGACGTGCCCGTGTGCGGCAACCCACAGCGGCAGGATGAACAGCATCCAGGTCGACTTGCCGGTGTCGCGGGGGGCGAGGAAGGCGTCGCGCTGCTCCATCGGTCCGGCTGGGGGAACAGCCCACTGGCGGGCGAGACGGACCCATTGGAGGTGGGCGTCGGCGAAGGTGATGCTGCCGTCGGGGGCGCGGAGGTGGTGCAGGCAGTAGAGGACGGCGAAGAGGAGGGGGTCAAGGCGGGTAGCTTCGATGCGGGCATCGCGGTATTTGAGGCTGCCGTCGAGGAGGCGGGCGTCGATGCTGGCGACCCAGGCGCCGAAGTCGAACGTGTCGGCGGTCGCCGTCTCGTCGTATGGGTCGGCGATGCCCGGGTGGTCGACGGCTGTTGTCACTCGCCGTTCTCCCGCCGCGCGCGCAGGCCGTCGGTGACGTTGGTGTTCTTGGCTCGCATCTCGGCGACCATTTCCTGCAGTTCGATGTCCTGCTGGGTGGTCTCGGTTACCTGTACCTCGGTCTTGGCGGGGGCGTCGATGCCGAACACCCGGCGCAGGGCTGCGGCGTTCCGCTCCCGGGCGTCTTCGATCTTGATGAGTCGGTCGATGGCGGCGAGGACGGGCCCGTCGTCGGGGAGGGGTGCGCCGTCGAGGCTGATAATCCGCCCGTTGTTGACGGTGATGTGCTGGCGCTCGAGCACTTGCCGGGCCGCGTGCTCCAGGGTGTCGAGGCGGGCGTGCGCGGCTTCAAGGCGTTCGACGATGAGGGCACGCCAGGCGTCGACCTTGGGGTCGACCCGGCGTCCGGCTTCCTCGCGGACGAGGTCGCGGGCCGTGGTCCAGGGGATGCGTTCCCCGCCTGTCGGCCCGCCGGGTTCGGCGGTGATCGTTTCGATGGCGCGGAAGGAGTGGCCGCCGAGCTTGAGGTCGAAGACGATCGCGGCCTGCTCGGCGCGGGCTGCCGGGTTCTTCCGGTTGTACGGTGCGGGTCCGCCGGCCATCGTCCGCCCTCCTCAGGCTTGGATTGGCGCGATACGCCAACCCATCACCTTTGAATCGTAGGACATCGACGCACAATAGTCGCTACTTCACCAGGGAAACACCCTGCTCGTGCACACCATTGAAGGCACGCACGACGAAGGCCCCGCCGATGGCGGGGCCTTCAGGTCTGCGGACTCAGCTCTTCGACACTTGCCACTCCGCCGGCTCGTCCAGCGTGTCGGGGCTGTACAGCACCCGTTCCGGCCGTCCCTGTTTCGGCACCTGGAAGGCGATGTTGCCCCGCACGCAGTCGCCGGCCTTCACCTTGGCTTCCATGGGGTACAGCGGTTGCGGCAGCTCGCCTGCATTCATTCCCGCTGCCTCGATCCTGGCACCGTCGGCATAGGCAAGCGACCACACCGTGGGGGTCACTCCGAATCCGTCGGTGCCGGTGTTGCACACCTTCACTTCGAGGGCGGCCCACTTCTGGCCTGAGCTCAGCATCTCGGGTACGCCGGTGATGCCCTTGTCTCTGTAGGCGAGTACGGCGGCAGTGAATTGGGTGTCTGCTGATTCGACCTTGGCCGTGTCCCCGATCTTCAGCGTCTCCTGGCTCGGTGTCGGGCTGGGGCTCGACGACTTGGCAGCCGGGGTGGTCGCCTGGGCGACAGTGGCGGCGGCCTTGTTGTCCCCGTCGTCTCTGGTCTGTACGACGACGATGCCGGTGGTGACGATCGCGGCGATGACGGCGGCGGCTGCTCCGATGATGATCGCGTTGGTGCGGTTCTTCCGCGGCGGCTCAGGCGACGGGATGCTCGACACGGGCGGCGTCGGGTCTTGGCTCATTGGTCCCCCCTGCGGTGGCGCGATGCGACCTGCATCATCTGGCGCTATCGCACCGAGAGGTGACGCTGTGTCCGATTCGTAATCCGATTCCGATCCGTCCACCACCTACCTTCCCCGAACACGCGTGTGGGCCTGCCTCGTTCGGAAGCAGGCCCACACATTCAGGCGGATGGCGATGCGGCGTCGGCCTCCATCACCCGTGTGCAGCCGGGGCATTCGCGGATGGTGCCGTTCGGGTATCCGCGGGCGAGCCAGCCCGTCTTCCCGCAGGCCGCCTCAAGCGGGTCTTCGTACCAGCGCTGGTCGACGGGCCGGCGGGTGCGGTGCGCCGTGCGGCCGTTGACGAAGCGGATGTCGCGGACCGGGAACTGCTCGGCGATCGTCGGGGCGGGCGGGGCGGTCACGGCTTCCTCCCTGCCCGCCGGGCGAGCATCCGTTCTTTGATCTGGGGCAGCGTGGGCTGCTCCCACTTGTGCCAGCCGACCGGCTTCCTCCATCGCTGGAAGTGGGGCCGCTGGTCGATGCCGCACCAGCGGCAGCCCATCGGGTTGATCACTAGTCCTCGTTCCAGTACATGCGGTCGTAGCGGGCGGCTTCGGCGGGGGTCTCGTCCCACCAGCAGGGAGGCGGGCCCGGCTCGACCAGCTCGGGCTGCGGTGTCGGCTCGACCGGGGCGGTCACGCGGACTCCTCGGGCACGTCTTCGGCCCTGACGGTCTCGAAATGCCACCACCGGCCGCCCTCCCACTGCATGACCTTGGCCTCGGCGTGGGGCCGCTCACCCTTCTTGGCGAGGCGGAGTTCGGCGATCAGGTGGTCGTAGGCGCGCTTCTCGCTGGCGTGTTCGGACTCGACACGGGCGACCGGCCCGGTAAGGATCACGCGCCACGGCTTGCGGGGTTTGGTGGGCATTGGAACTCCTAGGCGGCGAGGGCGAGGCGGGCGGCGACAACCTTGTAGGCCGGCTTCCTCGGCTTGTACGAGAGGGCGATGACCGCGACCTGCTGGGGGCTGTAGCGCAGGCAGTCCCGCATGCGGCGGCCGGCGTGGACTCGGCCAGCAGTGCCGGCGACAGCGAGCTTGGCGGCGAGCTTGCGGAGGGTTCCGACCATGCTGGCGGCGTCGCGGTGGCTGAGGCCCTGGGCCATGGCGTGGGAGGCGAGGGTGCCGGTGCCGCGGCGGGCGATTCGCGAGGCGGCGCGGGTGGCGGTGGCGCGGGCCTTCAGGGTGGCGCGGCGGGTGCGGTTCGAGCGGATCATCGGGTCCCCCTTGGTGCTTCACCTCCCGTGATCGCAACTGGCTAGCGATCATGTGTTGCGGTGGTGATGACTCAGAGAGTACTCCTGAGGCGTAGGCACCGCAAGTAGGTTGCGATACATTGGCTTCATGAATCCGACCCCGCCCACCGAGCCACCCTCCCTGGAGGACATCGCCGCAGCTGGCACCCGCCGGCAGCGCGACGCCGACCGCCTCAAGAAGTCCGGCGACGAGCTGAAGGAACTCGTCCTCGCCGCCCTGCGCGAAGGCCACCTGAAGCCGACCGAGGTCGCCAAAGCCTCCGGTTGGACCGGGGCGCACGTGCGGAAGATGGCGCGCGAGGCAGGCATCGAATCTGACGAGCGCTACCGCGAGCGGGCCGAGCGACTGAAGAAGGCACAGGCCGAGGAGCCTGAAGCGTGACTCCTGACCAGGCGGCGATGGTCGACTTCCTGCGCGGCCGCTACGCCGAGAAGCTCGCCAGCGCCCAGTCGATGGACAAGGCATTCCGTCTGGGCGTCGGCGCCGATCTGGGGTTGAAGCCGAGCGACGCAGCAGGGGCGGCCCGCAGCGGCATCCATGCCGCTGAGTCCCGCACCCGTTTCCTCGACGAGACCGTGATCCCGTACCTGGGGACGGCCGGGCCGACGGGCAGGATCGCCGACATCCAACTGCGGATCCTCGCCGACGAGCACCAGGGCGCCCGCGGGTACGACGAGGCGTGGCGCCCGTAGCGCTTCCCGGATTCCGCCCCGCCTCCCCCACCGCCGCGGGCAGACTGCCGGTATGGCGATCCGGGTGGGTGTGCAGGCGGACAGCGAGGACGAGTGCGCGGAAGGACTCGCGCAGCTGGTCGACGCCGGGTTCGTGCCGGTGATGCTGCCGCAGCTCCTCACCGACAACCGGTGGCTGGCCCGCGCCGTCCCCGCACCTAAGGCGAAGGCCCCGACCATGGATGATCGGAGCCCGGTGAGCAGCGAGGAGAAGACCGCATGAGCCTGACCCTGGGGCAGTTCGTCCGCGCCCGCCTCGACGAAACCGAGGACACGCGAGCACGGCAGGCGACACGGCTTCTCATCGCCGAGCAGGAACTCGCCGACGCGGAAGCCGAGTACCCGGACTGGATGGGCGGCTACTCCTCGGGCCTCGACTACGCCCTCCAGTTGGCGGCTGCCGAGTGGGCCGACCATCCCGACTACAGCCCCGAGTTCGTACCCGAGTCTCAGTGGGAGCCACCCACCGCATGACGAAGGCCCCGCCCGGACAACTCCGGAGCGGGGCCTTGCTGCGCCTAACGTCAGTACACGCCCGCCGCCTTCAACTCATCCGTCACCGCAGCCGTGTGCTTCGGGCAGTACGCGCGCACCCCGAACACCACCAGCTGATACGCGTCGGACTTCTCGGTACCCCACTCCTGCCCGACCGGATACAGGTCCCCTGCGCCGAGCGTCCATTCCACGCTGTGCCCCTCATTGAGGGCCTTGCACCACTGCGGAGGGAACACCTCCAACTCCTGGAACGGGGGGATGCCGATCTCATAGGACTCCAACTCCGCATCGCCGACGGCGTTCATGAACTCCACTACCGGGGTCGCGGAAGGCGTGACGCTCGCAGACGGCTTCGCAACTGGCTTGCCGTCTGTGCTGCTCCCGCATCCTGTCGCAAGCAGCAGGACCGCGGTGAGCAGGGTGGTGGCGGCGCGGTTCATGGTCCCCCCAGGGTTGTACGGAATCGGCAGGCTAGCGGCGGACGGTGCCGCTGGGCAGCGGGATGGCGGATGTTGCGCTGAAACGAGAACGCCCCCGATCCGACGGCCGGGAGCGTCACGGGTGCTGCTACCGGTACTGGCCAGCGTTGTCGATGAGTTCTTGGCCGAAGCGGCGGTCGGCTGCGCCGAAGATGTCGGCGCTGGAGTAGCCGGCGGCATGCGCGGCGCTGACGGCCTTGTCGAGGCCGGCCGGTTGGCGTTGACCCGTCCGGTCGGCCCGGTATCCGTCGACGACGATGCCGACGGCTGCCTCAAGGATGTTGTTCATCTCGTGCTCCTATGGGTGTTGGGGTTAGAGGCCGCGGGTCTGGGCGATCTGCGCTGCCCGGTCGAAGCAGAGCAGGACGGGCAGTGCGCTGGTCTGTGCGGCATTCCAGGACGGGATCGTTTCGGCGCTGGGGAATTCCCGTTGGATGACGTCGAGAAGGAAGGCGCAGGCGTCGTCGGCGGCCCCGCGTGTTGATGCTTCGAGCCGGATGGCGCGGATGGGGCAGATGGCGCCCTGCTCGTCGAAGATCGCGTCGCGGCACCATCCGTCGCTCTCGATCCGCAGTCGGGCCTGGTGGAGCAGCCCGGCAATCGGGGTGCTGCACGGGTTCGGTGCCAGGGTCGGTGTGAGCGGCAGCGGTGCGGTGACTTCGGGGATCGGGTCGGCGGACGGGATGTGGGCGGTGTCGACCTCGAACGAGAGGTTGGCGAGGGCGAGGCGAGCGTCCATGACCAGGCCCACCTCGACCAGCCGCGCGTCCAGGTCGAGTTCGACCGGGGCGGCGGCTGTCGCGGTCGTGGTGGGCGCGCGCATCAGGCGGCGACCGTGGCCGGCTCGCCGCTGCCCTTGCATTCGGGGCAGACGACGAGGAGTTGCTCATTCCCGAACGCGGCGTGGATCTTTCCGTGGCCGGAGCACTTCCAGCACCTGCCTGCCGCGATGGCCTTGCCTACAGGCATGAACTTGTTCTGCTTGATCCACTGGTCGTCGGTCATCCCGGAGTCGGTGACGACCTTCGACGGCATCGCTTCGGGCTGCGGGTCGGCGGCCTGCTTGGCGGCTTCGTTGGCCTGCGCGTACCAGGCGCCGCCGACGCTGTTCCCGCCGTGCTTCTGCCGCTCGTGGGTGCGCAGCCCCGCGGTGGCCGCTTTGGCGTCGCGGTAGCGGGGCTTCTCCTTCTTGCCGCACGGGCAGGCCCAGCCGAGCAGGCCGGTGCTCTTGTCGGCACCGAATCGGCTGGCCTTGTAGACGGCCCACTTGGAGACGCGCTGCTTGGTCGGCTTGGCGGGGCAGCGCTTGGCGCCGGTGAACGCGCCGGTCTTCTTGTCCTTGGTGTAGATCTGCCCGTTGCCCTTGCAGGTGGGGCAGCCTTCGTGGGTGAGCTTGAGGATGGCGGCGTTCTTGCGGGAGAGGACGGTGTCGTCGTGCTGGTCGAGCTTGGACACGGCGAAGAGGACCATGCGGGCCCCGATCTGGGCGTGGAGCGGACCGCTGCGGGGGACCTTGACGCGGCTCGCCGGGTGCTTGCGGGCGGCGGGCTTGCGGCCCTTCGCGGCCGTGGTCCGGCGGGCCGGCTTGCGCTTCGGGGGCATGATCAGGGCTCCTCTTCAAGAACGTCGCATATGTGGATCAATGGGGTGGCGGTGACCCGGCGGAGGCTCGGCGCGGACCCGGCAGACACCCGGCGACCTGCGCCGATGAGCTGAGGGCCCGCCGGGTGTCCGCCGGGGTTACGCCGCCTGCGTGCCGGGGTGTTGCCGGGTCTGCGCCGGGTCCAGAAGGCCAGCCGCGGCGCGCTCGACCTCGCTGCGCTTCCATCCGCGCAGGTGCTTCCCTTCCGGGCAGTCGGTGCGGTCGGCCGTTGCGCCGGGGGCGTGCTTGCGTAGCCGGTTGGCGAGCGCCGTCGCGTCGATGCCGTCAACGCCTGACTCGGCGAGCGCGGGCAGGAGCACCTCGCTGGTGGGGAGGAACTCTCGGCTCTTGGCGTGGAAGGCGCGGAGCAGTGCGGCGATGAGCGGTGCGTCGGTGTGGGCGACGGCGTCGAGGCGTTCAGCGAGGTTGCCGCGCTGGCTGGCCGTGGTGAGGGTGGCGCCGGCCTTGAGGACGGTGTCGCTGTCCATCCGGTTGGCACCGGCCTTGAGGCGGTCGGGGGTGGCGGCGACGATCTGGTCGCGGGTGTAGCTGTTGAACTGGTAGCGGATGGCCCGGTTGAACAGCCCGCCCATGATCATGGCTTGGCCTGCATCGTTGGCGACGGGGCCGACGGCCGGCTTCATGCGGTCGGGGCGCCAGCCCTGGGCGCCAGCACCGGGCCCGAAGGCGATCTTGATGTCTTCGAAGCGGCAGGCCATGAGGATCCGGTAGGCCACGATCATGGCGATGGCATCGCCGAGAGCGTCGGCGGTGGCTTCCTGGCCGGCCATCAACAGGTAGATGCCGTACTGGCGTCCGGTGCGCAGGATCTTGATGGCGAGTTCCTTGCCGCGGGGGCTGAGCTGGATGAACTCGTCGATGTTGATGTACAGGTTGGGGTGCTTCTCGGTGGCGTGCCACCGGTCCCCCATGTTCAGCGTGGGCAGGAGCTGGCCGCGCGCGGTCACGTAGGACAGTGCCTCTTCGAGCGCCTCCTCGCACTCCTCGGGGGTGCGGGCTCGACGTTCCATGAGGTCGCCGAACTCGGCGAGGCCGCCCTTGATCGGGTCGAGGTCCCAGACGACGGCGTCCCGGCAGGCAGTGAGCGCCTCGTTGATCGTGCGCAGCGCTCCTAGGGTCTTGCCCGCACCCATAGCGCCGATGATGAGGGCGCAGAAGCCGTCGAGGGTGAGCTCGAAGACGCTGCCGTCCATGGCTCGGCCCATCGCGACGGTGTCGTGGACGGACAGGGACCGCGGAGCGTGGACGGCGGGGCGGGGCATGTCGGCGAACGGGTTGGACTGGACGAGGCGGACGATGATCCGGGACTTGTCCCGCGGGTCGGGCTCGATCATGAACCCGCCGTCGGGCAGCCCCATCTGCGACTCCAGTTGGTCGGCCTTCGCCTGGACGCCGCCCGGGGTGGAGCCCTTGAGGACGACCTCCAGCTCCCAGCCCCAGGCGTGCCGGTTCAGGGTCTGGATGTCCCGGTAGTCAGCGCCTTCCGCGTACAGGGCGCGGCCGAGGCAGTCCGCGGCCTGGCCACCGGACTGCACCCAGGCGAGCGGGTATGGCTCTTCGCCCTCGGGGTGGTCCTGTTCGGCGATCGCCTGCATCGGCGCGATCCCCGGCGAGTTGATCCGATACCGGCCGTAGAGGGTGACCACGGCGGCAGCGATTGCAGCGGTCAGCGTGGGTGGGATCTTCCACGACCAGTCCGTGGCCGTCATGCCGCCGAACTTCACGAGCGCCCACCAGCCGGCCAGGTTCAGCCCGGCTACCGCCCCGGCCGTCCAGCCGAGGAGCCGCCACCGCTTCCGTCGGACGATGTCGACCTTGTTCCAGTCGGAAGTCTTCTGCATGCCGCCCTGGACCTCTTGGAGGTCGTGGGCGCGAACGTAGCGCCAGCCGAGGAAGCCGACGGCGCGGGCGCCGGTGAAGAGCCAGCGGGCCGACAGACCGCACGCCCGGCCGGTCACCGACGCGACGACCATGCTCGCCGACCCGACCTTGTGGACCGCGGGCACGCGCGGCTCGTAGGTGGCGACGATGCCGGGTGCGATGTCCTCGTCGGACAGGTCGTCGGGCACGACGAGGCTGCCGGGGATCACCTTCGACGTGTCCCAGTCTGCGGGGAACTCGGGCTGCATCTCGGTCGTCATCACTTGTCCTTCTGGCGGGCGTTCTTGGCGCGGAGCAGGTCGCCGTGTGCACGTCCGGCAGCACGGCTATAGCGAGGCGTGTCACCCTTCGCCCGGCGGGGCGGAATCGGCTTGTAGCCAGACCGGGGTGTTTGGATCGCACGCTGCGCGTTCGTGGTCTTGCTGAGGGTGCTCACGGGGGCTCCGGAGAGGGCTGCCGCGACGCGCTTCTCGGCGGCTCGACGGGAGCTGATGGACTCGATGGACTCGCCCGGATCGGTGCCCTTGATGTTGCGGTAGGCGCGCGGCCACACGGCCGGGTCGTCGGGCTCCTTGCCGAGCGCGGCGCCGATCTTCACGGCCTCGTCCCACACGTCCTTGAACACGGTCTGTCGGGTCTCGCGCAGCTCCTTCCGAGCCGCCTCGGCAGCCTCGTCCGCGGCCTGCTTCTCGGCGGCGACCCGCTTCTCTTCGGCGGCCTTCCGAGCGGATTCGGCGCGCTCGTTCTTCCGCTGCGCCTTCCGCTCGCGGCGGGTGAGTGCGCCGTCGCGCTTGCGGATGCGGCCGTGCTCGTGAAGGTCCCAGACGCCAGGGCCGGCGACCGACGCGAACGCCGTACCGATCGCGGTGGCGGGGTCGAACGCGTTGAGGCCGTGCCACAGGTTGATCGCGGCGGCGATGAATGCGAGGAGCCAGGCGATCAGCCGGTAGTGCCACGACGGACGCCCGTTCGCTACAGCTGACGCGGCACCCTTCTGCACAACCCAGGCACCGCCTTCAAGCATCAGCGGGGCGGCCATCAGCCACAGGGCGTCGCGGTCGTAGAAGGCGTTGAGCTGCACAGGCAGGGCGACAACAGCGCACACGCGGTAGAAGTTCAGGGCGTAGCTACGCCATTTGTCGTCTGCGGCGGCGATCTCCTCGGCCGCCGCCGCCTCAACCACCTTGTCGGCCTCCTCCTGCTCGGCCGCCTTGGCTGTGGCGCGTTCGGACTCTTCCTGCTTGCGCTTCGACTCGGCGATTCGGGCGTCGCGTGCGGCCTGCTCCTCCTGAGCGCGGGCCTCCGCCTTGTCATTGAGGATCTTCTGCTTGCGGGCTTCCTCGACAGCCCTGACTCGGATGGCTTCCGCTTCGGCTTCGGCCTTGATGCGACGCTCTTCACTCTCGGCCCAGGCTCGGGCGCGGATGGCTTCGGCTTCGGCCTGGGCGATCGCGTCCGCCTTCGCAGCCGGCTCGGGGTTGCGCTGCTCCTCGATGGGCTCGGGTTCGGGGGTGACGGGCCGCCAGTCCCCGATGACGGGCATGGGCGGCCTGGTGTGGCCGTTGACCTGGGGCGGGCTGGCGGTCATGGCGTGCGGTCCTTTCAGTTCAGCCGCGGCGTGCGGCGCGGTGGGCGTGGAGGGTGTCGACGAGGCCGTCGAGGACGTAGATCGCGAGGACCGCGACCGTGACAGCGGTGATCAGCGGCCACGGGGTCGGCGCGTCCAGCGATACGGCGACACGGCCGGCGCTGATTCCGGCAACTAGGGCGGCCAGCGCCGTGCCGAGTTGAGTCAGGATCCGCATGTCAGGCCCTCCCCCGTCGGGTCGTGCGCCGCCAGCCGAAACCACCGGGCAGGTTCATCGACGTGGTGTCCCGGCCGGTCGAACTGCGGGTGAATCGCGGGCCGTTGCGGGCGCCGACCGTCACCGACCAGGAGCGCCGGTTGATGTTGAGGCGGACGCCGGGCAGGATCCGGAAGCTCTTGCGGAACGTGATCGGCATCAGACACTCCGGTCCAGCGGTAGCGGCCAGGGAGTGAACGCGACCTCGCCGAGCACCAAGTCCGGGAAGTCCGGCCCGGCTACCGGGCGAGAGCGCAGCGCGTAGGGGTGCAGCAGCCGCCACACCTGCGGTTCGTAGTCGAAGGCGACCTCGTAGCCGGGCGCCGTCGGCCAATCCAGTTCGGAGGCGACCCGGACCGCGTCGACGGGGTCGTCGGCGCGAACGAGCTGGGTGTAGACGCCGCTCGGGCGGGTCGGCCACGTCACCGACCAGCGAGGCTTACGGATCCGCATCAGCCCTTCTCCGTCCGCAGAACGGTGCCGTCATGGTCGGTGTGGACCGTGAAGTCGTACTCGGCGCAGACGATGTCGTAGCGGCTGCTGCTGTCCCGGCTGTCCCATGCGGTCATGGGCTGGCCGCAGTGTTCCGGCAGGTCGTACAGGTCGATCTGGTCTCCCTTGCGGGGCATGTGGGTTCCTCTCTAGGCGGGCGCGCCGGTGCGCGCCTTGTGGAATTCGCGGATGAACTCGTCGGTGAGGCCGGATCCGATGGCCGCGCCGACCGGGCCGATCCCGGTCACTGACGCGGCCCACAACTCCAGCCACGCAGCCCGGGTGGCCAGGTAGTTCAGGAGTGGGCGGGCGGCACGCAGCGGGAACACGATGGCCCCGAGTCCGACCATCACCAGCAGGGCAAGGAGCCGCACCGTCCACCGGCCCACGAACCGGGCCGCACGCGTCGGCCGGCCCGGCTTCGCGGTGATCAGGTAGGCGTACACGGCAGGCTCCTTCCGGGATGGGGGGTCAGTTGTCGTACTGGACGGTGACGTCGTTCGCGTCGACCTGACCGCCGGTCGTCTTCCGGGCGTCGGCCGCGGCGGCGATCTGGGCGCGCTGCTTGCTCGGGTTGGCGGTCTCGATCCGGCCGGACACGTTCTCGGTGTTGCCGGTGGACGGGTCGGTGACGGGGGCGGTGTAGCGGAAACGCGGCACGGGGGTTCCTCTCGGGTCGGGATGTCGGACGGCAGCCGATCGGCTACCACCAGCCGGACTTCGTCTTGCGTCTGTCGGGACAGCCGTTGTTGGCGTGGTCCTCGCAGGGGCCGCAAGGCTCCTTCGGGCCGAGTGCGCGATGAATGCGCGGGTTGTAGGCGTGCTCCTCGCACTGCGGGCAGCGGTCTTTGCTCATCAGTCCCCGTCCTCGACGCAGTGGCCGAGGATGCGCATCGCGGTCTCTTGCCGGCGGTCACCGGAGTGGGCGGTCAGGTCGTAGGCGGCGTGGTGACTGCCCGCGTTGAGCTGAGCGGCAGCCTCAACGACCTCGGCCTCGGTGGGCCGGTAGCCGGCCGGCTCGGAGGTGCGACGGAACCTCATCGGCGGTGACCTTTCTCGTGGGCTCGGCGGGTGGCGTTGCAGGGCGGGCACTTGCGGACGGGTCCGTTGCCGACGACCGGCAGCGGGATGACCTGTCCGCAGATCGCCCGGGTCTGGCCGCGGACGAGGACCGGGTCGCAGGTCGGGCAGTGGAAGTGGGCGTCAAGGACGGCGGCCATCAGGCGGCGTCGCCGAGGCTGGCGCCGAGCAGCTCGTCCATCAGGGACGCGCCCGAGGCGGTCCGGTCATAGGCGGCTGCCTCGCCGCGGATGGCCTCGCGCTCCTGTCGGCTGCGGGCGTTCAGGTAGCGGGAGATGAGACCGGTCCGGTACGCGGCGTCCGAGGACGGGGCGGAGGAGATGAGGCGCAGAGACATGGGGGTGCCGTGCCTTTCACATGGATCAACGGAATAGGAAGGGGTGGATCCGGGGTGGAAGACCGCGGGCGCGGGACGGGGGGATTGTCGGACCGCGCCCGCGGCCGATCGTGGGCTGGCTAGTGCCAGCTGCGGCAGCGGTCCCGCCACGTCAGGTGGATCGGGCAGGTCGTCCGCTGCTCCGCGGACACCTGGTCGCGGGTCTCGCGGCGGAGAACACGGTCCAGGTCGTCGGAGAACTCGGCCGGCATACGCGGCTCAGTCACCGTCGCCATCACGCACCCGCCGTCACGCGCTGCGGGTGGGGGCCGCGCGGCCTGGTCGGCAGCGGGTCCTTCGTCTTCTCGTGCTCGGCCACCTTCGGCCGGACATAGGAGGCGAGGTCGTGGGCTCGGCGGTCGGCGTCGGACATGGCGGACGCCGGGTGATCAGCGCGCACGGGCGCCGGTACGATCTGGGTAGCCACAGGGTCTCCTCGTTAGAGCCTGGTGGTTAGGCCCTAGCCAGGGAGTGGAGTCCCTGAGCTGGGGCCGTCTTCGTTTGTGGGTGCCGGTGGAGCGGCACAGTTGTCCCCTTCGAACCGGTGGAGCGGTCCGAGTGGCACTCCACTAACGTAGCGCCTCCTCTGGACCGTGGCAATCCACTGTGGGACTCTTTCTCCATGCCAGCCGGAATCCACCTCAAGAGAGCCCGCACGTACCGCCCCGACCCCGAGGTGTACGAGCGCGCCAAGACGGCTGTCGACGAGGTCGGCTCCACGATGAACGACCACATCAACGGATTCCTGCGCTGGCTCACGCACGAGACGGACGAGCTGCCCGAACGACCGCCGGCCGCAAAGCCTGACAAGGCCGAGTGACCGCAGCCGTCGTTCGCATCGAGGGGGATTCTCATGTCGCCGAGTCAACGCGCGCGCGGGCGCTCAGGCCATGAAGTCCCCCTGCAGCAGCATGCAGTGATCATGCAGCAGACGTGCAGGCACCCTGCAGGTTCGCCGCAGCAGCCCCCACGGAAGCGGCCAAGGAGCCGATAGTGGACGTCACCCAGTGGACCGGCCGGCACGCGTGCTGGCTTCAGGACGCCTTCGAAGATACGCAGGAGGAATTCGCTGCGCGCCTCGGAGTTTCCGTCCGGACTGTCGCCGCATGGCATCAGACGCCCGACATGGTCCCGAAGTTGGAAACCCGCCGAATGCTCAACACGGCCTATTACGGGAAGGCAGGTGATGCGGTGCGCAGGCAGTTCATCCATTACACCCGTGCCCACGCCCAGCAGATGCAGGCGCAGGCGTTGCGGGTGGCCATCGCGGTCGTGCGCCGCGACGGCGACGTGCTCCTCGTGTGCAGGCAGGACGGCGACGACATCACCTGGCAGTTCCCGGCCGGGATCGTAAAGCCGGGCGGGTCAGCGCCGAAGGTCGCCGTTCGGGAAACGCTGGACGAGACGGGCGTGCATTGCATGGTCCGCGAGCACTTGGGTGAACGGCTCCATCCCCGGACGCGCGCATTCTGCGACTACTACCTATGCGATTTCGTGCACGGCGAAGCGGTCAACGGGGACGCTTCCGAGAATGCCGACGTGGCGTGGGCCCCGATAGCGGAGCTGTCCCGCTACATCCCCGAAGACCAGATCTACCCGCCGATCCTGGAAGCCCTGGAGGTAGCTGCATGACGACCGAGACGACTGCCGAGCAGAAGACCGAGAAGCCGCCTGTATCCGTGGCGATCATCGTCGACCAGGGCCGCGTCCTCATGGCGCGCCGCCGGGCCGCGGAAGGTGAGATCTCGTGGGTGTTCCCGGGTGGCGCCATCGAGGCTGGCGAGTCGCCTGAGGAGGCGGCTGTCCGGGAGGTGGACGAGGAGACCGGGTTGAAGGTCGAGGCGGTCAAGGCTCTGGGCGACCGGGTGCACCCGAAGTCTGGGGTGCCGATGTTCTACGTCGCGGTCCGGCTGGTCGGCGGTGAGGCCCGGGTCGCGGATGACGAGGAGCTCGACGCGATCACGTGGGCCACCCACTCGGAGCTCCCCGGCCTGGTGCCTTACGGACTGTTCGGTCCGGTGCAGGAGTACCTCGACGACGTGCTGCCGCACTAACCGCGTATCGATCGACGGGGTCCGCCGTTTGATCCCGAAACAGCGAACGGCCCGGTGCGTGAACACCGGGCCGGATCGAACCGGCGAGCGCTAACTCGCCGATCATCAAGCTCGCCTCGTCAAAAGGAGCTCCCGTGAATGCTACTGCCTTAGCACCTGCCGGGCGACGGACAATCACCCCGGCCCGCCTGTTGGGTGCGCCACTCGATGACCTGCTGCTGGAGCTGGACGTCGAGCTGCATCTGTCCTCGATCGCCGACCCGACGTTCGTCGGCGCGCTGGTCCAACGTGAGGACGGCTCCCTGGTCCTGTCCATGCCTCAGGGCCGGCCGCGCCTGGAACGGGACTGCGTCGCGCGGGCGATGCTCGGCCGGGCGGTCGGTGTGCCGCTGGGCCGGCTGCCGGAGATGTACGAGCTGACCGAGGTGTGAGCACACGGCGGCGCCCCCGTAGCCGGGTTGGCTGCGGGGGCGTTCCCCTATTCGGCTACCGGGCTGATCGACGGCAGGCGCGGATGAGTTCGGCGAGGGCTCGAAAGCAGGTTGCGAGTTCACCTCGGTCCGAGGCTTTGATCGTGGCGAGCGCAATCCTGCAGGCGACGACGCAGATGCTGATGACGGTGAGGGCTGCGAGGCTCCAGCCGAGGAGCATCGCGAGTGCGGGCGAGGCATTGACAAGGTCGATCATTCGGGTTCTCCATGGGGTGGTACCCCGTTGCTCCAGGGCTTGATGGGATGCAGAAGGCCCCCCCCGGCCCGTGGGCTGGCGGGGGCCGTGTCGTTTGCTATGGAGCCGGGCGGTTAACATATTCGGCGGTTCGGGTGGTGGCGGGTCAAGCATAGGCGATAACAACACCGCGCAAAGAGAGCG
>NZ_JBHWVI010000117.1:0-27203 GCF_042737005.1 Streptomyces sp. NPDC060027 | reverse complement strand
CCCGGGCAGGGCTCGCCCCGCGCCGGGCAGGGCTCGCCCGCCGCGGGGCAGTGCTCAGCGTGGTCGCGCTGGGGCCCGGTTGGACGTCAGCCCTGGCGCGTCGCGCGCCGTTCCATCGCGTCGCGCGCCGCGTCCTCCGACGCGTACACCTCGCACATGTGCCGCCGGTCCGGCGTCGCCGTGTGCTCGACCTCCCACAGGGAGATCTCCTGCCCGTCGCGCAGCAGGAACGCGTGTTCGTAGAGCGAGAAGCACAGGCCCGCCTGGCCGGCCCGGCAGGGGCGGCCGAAGGCCTGGGTGATCTGGTGCGCGAACGCCTCCCGGAGCAGGAGCGTCGTGAGGTCGGCGCCCGGCCGGTCCGGATTCTCCGCGCGCCGCAGGAGCCGACGCGCGTGATCGGCGGAGTCGTCGGGCACGTAGGTGTGACGCGGCTCGGGGATCGCCGACAACTGCACGAACACGGGCAGTTCGAAGTCCGGCGCGTCCGGCGGCAGGGGGAGTCTGGCCGTGGCGGCGCGCAGCTCCTCCTCGTCGACGTAGACCTCGTGCTGTGCTTCGCGGCCCGGCGCCGTGTTGTGCACGAGCTCCCACAGCGTGACGGCGGAGCCGTCGGCGAGCAGCCACGTGTGCCGGTACGTCTCCCGGTGCAGTCCCGCGCTGTGGTGCGCGGAGTGCAGCGAGCTGTCGTGCGCCAGCGCGCAGTCGAGTCGCCGTATCGTCTCGTCGGGCAGCTCGAACGAGTTCAGGGTGCGGCCCAGAAGTCGCGCGAGATGCTCCTCCGGAGACTCGGGCGACTCGGGTGGTTCGTACGCTGCTGTCTCGTACGGAACGCTCAAGGTTTCTCCCGGCGTTGCTGCATGTCACCTTGTGGGTGCATACCGTAGCCCCTCGGTCGGACATCATGTCCGCGAACCGAGAAAACGTACGGACGGAAAACGGGCGGGCCGCGCGGCAAGTTCCCACGCGGCCCGCCCGGGCGTCAAAAGGCCCTCGTCAGACGGCACTTCCCGCGGTCCACGCGCTCCACGACATGTTCCAGCCGTTGAGTCCGTTGTCCGGAGAGACGGTCTTGTCGGGCGAGTTCTTGACGGTCACGACGTCCCCGACGAGCGAGTTGTCGTAGAACCACTTGGCGGTCGTGTCGCCCTGCGCGCCCTGTACGTCGGCGAGGCCCACACAGCCGTGGCTGGTGCCCTGCCGGCCGAACGGCGGATTCCCGCGGTTGTACCAGTAGTTGCCGTGGATGAACGTCCCCGAGGACGTCAGCCGCATCGCGTGCGGCACGTCGGCGATGTCGTACTCGCCGCCGAATCCGACCGTGGAGCCGTTCATCCGGGTCTGGACGAACTTCTCCGAGATCACCATCTGTCCGTTGTACGTGGTGTGCTCGGGGGTGCCCGCCGAGATCGGGACACTCTTGAGGGGCTTGCCGTCACGCACGACCGTCATGGTCTGCGTGCCGACGTCGACCGTGGAGACCTGGGAGCGGCCGACGGTGAACGTGACCTTCTTCTTCTGTACGCCGTACACGCCGTTCGCGCCCTCGACGCCGTCCAGGGCGATTTTCATCGTGACCTTGGAGCCGGCCTTCCAGTACTCCTCGGGCCGGAAGTCGAGGCGCTGCGCCCCGAACCAGTGGCCCACGACCCGCTGCCCGCTGCTGGAGGTGACCGTGATGTGCGACTGCACGGTCTTCCTGTCGCCGATCGCCTTGTCGAAGGTGAACGACACCGGCATGCCGACACCGACGGTGGAGCCGTTGTCCGGCGTATACGTGCCGATGAAGCTGTTGCTCGAAGAGACCGTGGTGAAGATCGAATTGGCCGCCGCGGTCCGGCCGTCCGCGTCCTTCGCCATGGCGGAGATCTGGTACTTCGTCCCGCGCTCCAGCTGCTCCTTCGGCTTCCAGGAGTGGCCGTTCGCGGATATCGCCCCGGGCACGGCCGTCCCGCTCCCGGACACCGTCATCTTCACGCCGGTCAGCCTGCCGTCGCTGACCCTCACCCCGGTCGCGTTGATGGACGCGCTCGTCGAGCCGTCCTTCGCCGAGATGGCGATCTTCGCCGTGGACGTCCGGCTCGCGTTCTTTCCGTCCTTGCCGCTCGCGCTGTCGGCGCTGGCGTCGCCTCCGCAGGCGGTGAGGGTGAGGGCGCCGACCATCAGGGCGGCACAGGCCCCCAGTGCACGCGCTGTCCTGTCCGGCGTTGTCACGGCTGCTCCCAGGTCTCGTCATGTGTGATCCGCTCGAGTACGTGGAGAGAGAGCGAGCGGCGACGCGACAGGTTCCCGTCGGCTCGTGCTGAGCACCATCACGTGACAGGACCGGGACAATCTCCCGACTACCGGTACAGCTCCTCGTACGACGGCCACACCCCGCCCGGCCCGTCCACCGGCTCCGCGGCACGCACCGCGCGCACGATCGCCCGCGTCACCAGGTCCGCGCCCGCCGCGAGGATCTCGTTGAGCGCGAGCGGGTCCTCGGCGGCGAGCGGCAGAGCACCCGTGGCCAGCGCGAACACCGTGTCCCCGTCGTTCAGCAGATGCACCGGCCGCACGGCGCGCGCGATCCCGTCGTGCGCGGTGCCCGCGAGCTTCTGTGCCTGGGCCCGCGTCAGATCGGCATCGGTGGCGACGACGGCGAGCGTGGTGTTCAACGGCGGCGGCGCGTTCTTCGCGGCGGCCTCCGCGAGCCTCCGCCGGGCGGCCTTGCGGACCGGGGCGGACGGATGCGCCGTTCGCCCTCGCGTCAATTCCCCGTACAGCGCCCCCGTTTCCGGTTCCACCACCGACCCCGCCGCGTTGGCCACCACCAGCGCGGCCACCGTGATGCCCGACTCCAGCACGGCGCTCGCCGTCCCGACCCCGCCCTTGATCTGCCCGACCACCGCCCCGGTGCCCGCGCCGACGCCTCCCTCGTGCACCGGCGCGCGCAGCGCACTCGCGTCGGCCGCCTCGACCGCGGCCCGCCCGGTGGAAGCGTCCGGCCGGGACCGGAAGTCGCCGCCGCGTCCGAGATCGAAGACACAGGCGGCGGGCACGACGGGCACGACATGCGCGGGGTCGGGCCCCACGCGCACCCCGCGTCCCCGCTCCTCCAGCCACGCCATCACGCCCGACGCCGAGTCCAGCCCGTACGCGCTGCCGCCGGTCAGCACGACCGCCTCGACCCTCTGCACGAGGTTGCGCGGATCGAGCGCGTCCGTCTCCTTGGTGCCGGGCCCGCCGCCGCGCACGTCCACCGCGGCGATCGCACCTCCTTCGGGGGCGAGCACCACCGTCGTGCCCGTGAGCCAACCGTCGCCGGTCCGCGTCGCGTGTCCCACCCGCAGCCCGGCGACATCCGTCAGAGCGTCAACTGTCATGGCCCCAGTGTTCCCCGGCCGCAGGCCGCAACAGCGCCTTCCCCCTATACGCCCCGGCGCCTTCCCCCTCCTATACGCCCCCGGCCGCGTTCCCCGCCGCTTCCCGCCCGACCATCCGCGTCGTCATCACCACCCCGACCGCCACGGCCAGTGCCGAGACGATGCCCGAGGCGAGGACCGCCCAGTCGCCGAGGAAGGTGCACAGGATCACGAGCAGCGCCGTGGTCGGCAGCACGAGCTGCTGGGCGATGCCGATCTTGAAGTAGCGGGAGTGCAGCGCCCAGACGGCGAGGAAGTACAGCGCGGTCGGCAGCGTCACCGCGGCGGACGCCGAGAGCGTGGAGATGTGCGCCTTGCCGACCGTCTGCTCCACCGCGACCTCCAGGCCCGCGCCGATCGCGGCCGCCGAAGCGAAGATCAGATAGTGGCCGTAACCCCACAGGAAGGCCTGTCTGTTGGACCGCAGATGCCCGTGGATCGGCACCACGAAGTAGATCCACCAGGCGGAGAACACGATCAGCAGCCCGCCCGCGGCGATGGGCAGCAGCTCGCCCAGGGCGTCGTGCTCGTCCACGGCCGACTTCACCGCGACGGTGGCCGCGGCGATCGTCTCGCCCAGCACGATGATCGTGAACAGTCCGTACCGCTCGGAGATGTGGCGCGGATGCCAGGACGTGGTGAAGGCCTTCTCCGCGAACACCGGGACGCACAGCTCCGCGATCGCCACGACCAGGAACACCCACGGACGGCCCGGCTCCGGCGCGATGAGCAGACCGAGCCATCCGACCTGGCACAGGAGCACGCCACCCGCGTACCGCAGCGCCATGGTTCTCTCGGCGCCCTCGGTGGACCGCGCCACCCGCAGCCACTGGGCGATCATCGCGAACCGCATGATCGCGTAGCCGAGCCAGACGGCCAGGAAGTCGTGGCTCCCGAACGCCCGCGACACCCCGGCCGCCAGTACCAGGACGCCGGCGATCTGCACCAGGGTGACGACCCGGTAGAGCACGTCGTCGTTGTCGTACGCCGACGCGAACCAGCTGAAGTTCATCCACGCCCACCAGATGGCGAAGAAGATCATCGCGTAGTCGAGGATGCCCTCACCCGCGTGCCCCTCCGCCACGGCGTGCACCAGCTGGGCGCCCGCCTGGGCGATGGCCACCACGAAACACAGGTCGAAGAGGAGCTCCAGCGGCGACGCGACCCGGTGTTCCTCGTCGCGGCCGCGTGCGGTCATTCTGCGCAGCGGTCGACGGCCCGCGGGCCGTGGTGTCGCGGCGGACTCCGGAGTGGATCTGGACGTCATACGGCCAAGCACAGCAGAAAAGTCCCGGAAATTCTTGTGAATGCGTTCACAAGCGTGTTCGGTGCCGAAATCCGGGCCGGATGCCAGGTCAGACCTGTCACGGGGATCCGGATCGGCCGGGCCGGAGGGCCTCCGGCCCGTGATCGGGGAGCCGTGCCCCTCACCGGATCGTGGTGGTCGCCCGTCCGTCACGGTGCCGGGGGGCCCGGGCGGGCCGGGGTGGGCCGCCACCCCCGCGGCGTACTCTTGGGGCATGAGTCCCGCCCCCGCCCCCGAACCGCGTGATCCGAAGTCGGCACTGGTCTTCGACGATCCGTTGAGCCGGCAGTCCTCGGACGATACGGACCGTGGGTGGGGCGAGCGGGCCGACACCACGGGCGACAGTGCCGCCGACCTGAAGCGCTTCCTCGACGAGAAGCCGCCCCACCACCTCTGAGCCCGGCCCCTGATCTCCCTGCCCCCGCGCTCCGGGCTTCCGCGCCCTTCGGTACTCCGGGCGTGGGTCCAGGGATCTGCCGTCAGTGCTCGCGGGGTCCCGGACCGCGCTGCGCGACCATCGCGTCGCGGATCTCCTTCAGCACCTCCAGCTCCGACACCTCGATGATCTCCTGCGTGTCTTCCTTCGCCTTCTGGCGGGCCGCCTGCCGGGCCAGGAACTTGGCCATCGGCAGAACCATCAGGAAGTACACGACGGCCGCGGTGATCACGAAGCTGAGCGTGGCGCCCAGTACCGAGCCCCACATGAGGCGGATGCCCCTGGCGGTCTCCCCGGTGCCCTTGCACGGGTCCTTCAGACAGGAGCTGTAGCTGTCGAGGTTCTTCGTGCCGACAGCACCGACCAGCGGGTTGATGATGCCCTTCACCACGGAGTTGACGATGTTGGTGAAGGCCGCGCCGATGACCACGGCGACGGCCAGGTCGATGACGTTGCCGCGCATCAGGAAGGCCTTGAAGCCCTCCCAGACGCCGGGCTGCTTCTTGTCGCTCACCAGGGGGCCCCTCTGCACAGGTTGTGGAACAAACAGCTCCGCAACCTACGGCAGGGCCTGCCGGGCCTGTCCAATTGGGTCGCTCCAACGAGAGACTTGACACGGTTTCGTCACTCATCGCAGGGTCACCGCCAGCCGTGACGTGGCGCCGGCGCCGGCCAGCCGAGCGGCCGTCGCGCGGGGGACGGAGAGGACGACCAGCGCCCCGGTGCCGGTGGCGCCGACGTCCGGGATCTCGGTGACCCGCGCCCAGGTCGCGACCACCCGCGCCGCGCCGCCGCTGTCGGCCGCGACCACGTCCACCCGGTCGCCGGGACGCAGCAGGCCCACCGTGGCGCCGTCGGCGATCCGGACCGGCGCCGTCACCGTCTCGACCGCCCGCTGTCCGCGTGCGGAAGCGGTGGCGGTGGCGGACCCGGCAGGGGGCGCGGTCGCCGGATGTCCTCGCGCCCTTCCGGTATCACCCGGGCCTGCCGCCACGAGCCCGGCCGCGGTCATCGCCAGACCGGCGGCGACCGCCCGCCTCCTGTGCCGGGCGAGGCGCCGCAGCCGATACCGTCCGCCGCGCACACGGACGGGAGCGAAGTGCGGCACCTCGCAGGTCGGAGGCGCGTCCGCGCCGGGCGGGCGGACGAGGGGAGAGAGCTGTGCCATGGGGACCACCACCTGCGACGAGGGATCGGCTTGCGATCCCACGATGAGGTGTCGCGGCGAAGTCCGCCGGGGCCGGTGGATCACCGACGGTTTGTGGACAACTCCCTCACCCGAACGGGAGGTTCCGCCCGCGTTCCGGCCCGGGGAACTCCGCCGCGGCCGCGACTGTGGGCCACTGTGACGGTGAGAGCCATGGTGAACGTGCGGGCCAAGCCACTGTGACCGCGAGAGCCACGGTGAACGTGCCGGCCACCGTGACCACGAGAGCCATGGTGAACGTGAGGGCTGATGCGACCGCGAGAGCCATGGTGAAGGTGAGAGCCACGGTGACGGCGAAGGGCGGTCCGGCCGCCGTCACGGCAGGTCGAACCCCGGGTCCATCCCGCCCAGCGCCGTCGTGCACAGGCAGTCCCGCGTTCCGTTCGCCGGCAGCCCCGCGACCGCGTCGAAGAGCACGCCCCGCAACCGGTCCACATTCGCCGCGAACACCTTCAGCACGTCGTCGTGCGAGACGCCCTCGCCGGTCTCGGCGCCCGCGTCGAGATCGGTGACCAGCGTCAGCGACGTGTAGCAGAGCTGCAGTTCACGGGCGAGCGCGGCCTCGGGATGCCCGGTCATGCCGACCACCGACCAGCCCTGTGCCTGGTGCCAGAGCGATTCGGCCCGGGTGGAGAACCGCGGACCCTCTATGACCACGAGCGTGCCGCCGTCCACGGGCTCCCAGTCCCGTTCGCGCGCCGCCTCCAGGGCGGTCCTGCGCCCGACGGGGCAGTACGGGTCGGCCAGCGACACGTGCACCACGTTCGGCACCGTGCCGTCGGGCAGCGGCAGCCCGTCGAAATAGGACTGGGGCCGCGACTTCGTACGGTCCACGAACTGGTCCGGCACGAGCAGCGTTCCGGGCCCGTACTCCGGACGCAGACCGCCGACGGCGCAGGGGCCGAGGACCTGGCGGGCGCCGACGGAGCGCAGCGCCCACAGGTTGGCGCGGTAGTTGATGCGGTGCGGCGGCAGATGGTGGCCGCGGCCGTGGCGGGGGAGGAAGGCGACCCGTCGGCCGGCGATCTCGCCGAGGAACAGCGAGTCGCTGGGCGGTCCGTAAGGGGTGTCCACCTGTAGCTCGGTCACGTTGTCGAGGAAGGAGTAGAAGCCCGAGCCGCCGATGACACCGATCTCGGCCAGGGCCGTCGACTGCTCCCCGGCCGGGGTCTGTGGGTTCTCCGTGTTCGCCATGGACGGCACCCTAGCCGGGACGGGAGAACGCCGAAGACCCCGTCGCCTTACGACGACGGGGTCCCGTGCGAACGAGCCTGGTGAGGCCTCTCGGCGCCGGGGCGGGAGCCGCGGCGGACCGGGGAGGCCTTAGGCGGCGGAGCTGCCGGCCGAGCCGGTGCCGGACGACTTCGAGTCCGAGGACGACGACGCGGACGTCGACGACGAGGACTTCGAGTCCGACGAGGACGTGGCCGTGGACGGCTTCGACGCCGGCGAGCTGCTCGACGAGGAGCCGCGGCTGTCGTTGCGGTAGAAGCCGGAGCCCTTGAAGACAATGCCGACGGCCGAGAACACCTTCTTCAGGCGGCCGTTGCAGTTGGGGCACTCGGTCAGGGCGTCATCGGTGAACTTCTGCACCGCCTCGAGGCCCTCGCCGCACTCGGTGCACTGGTACTGGTAGGTCGGCACTTGTCTTCCTCCTGGCACTCTCACTCAATGAGTGCTAACGACGGTCCATACTGACGTATTCCGCGAGATCAGTCCACTGTCACCGGCACTCGGTGACCGACGCCACGTGCGACCGTCCTGCTCGGGGCCTGTGTGGTGAGGCGTGAACGCAGTGCCACCAGGGTCGCCAGAGCCAGTGCCGTACCGGCCATCGGCACCAGGAAGCCGGCGCCGTCCCAGAGCCGGTCCTCCATCTGTCCGGCGACGGTGACGGCCGCCGCCTGCCCGAGCGCGACGGCGCCGGTGAGCCAGGTGAAGGCCTCGGTGCGAGCGCCCTGCGGAACCAGGCTCTCGACCAGGGTGTAACCGGTGATCAGGGTCGGGGCGATGCACATACCGACGACGAGACCGAGGCCGGCGAGCACGATCCCCGAGTCGGCGGCCCACAGCCCGGAGGCGGCCAGCGCGAGGGCGGCGTACCCGAGGACGAGCCGTCGCTGCGGGGCCACCTTCCAGGCGATGGCGCCGCAGACGATGCCGGAGATCATGTTGCCCGCGGCGAAGACGCCGTACAGGACACCGTTCAGGCCGGGCTCGCCGATCGACTCGCTGTACGCGGCCAGGGAGACCTGCATGCCGCCGAAGACGGCGCCGATGCCCAGGAAGGCCACGATCAGGACGCGCACCCCGGGGATCCGCAGAGCGGAACCGTGCTCCACGCGCGCGTGACGGTCGACGGCGACCGAGGGCTGTGTGCTCTTCTGCGCGGCGAACAGCAGACCGCCGACCAGGGTCAGCGAGGCCTCGGTCAGCAGGCCCGCGGCGGGGTCGACGGCCGTGCACAGCGCGGTGGCGAGCAGCGGGCCGAACACGAAGGTCAGCTCGTCCGTGACGGACTCGAAGGCCGCCGCGGTCGTCATCAGGGGCGAACCCTGGAGCTTCACGCCCCAGCGGGCACGCACCATGGGGCCGATCTGCGGCACCGAGGCGCCGGTCGGCACGGCGGCGACGAAAAGCGCCCACAAGGGGGCGTCCGCCAGCGCGAGCGCGGTCAAGGAGAAGCCGGCCACGGCGTGCACGAGGACGCCGGGCAGCAGGACGGCCCGCTGTCCGTGCCGGTCGGCCAGCCGTCCGGTGAAGGGGGCGAACAGTGCCATGGAGACACCGGTGGCGGCGGCGACCGCGCCGGCCGCGCCGTACGAGCCGGTGGTGTGCTGCACGAGCAGCACGATGGAGATCGTCAGCATGGCGAACGGCTGACGTGCGGCGAAGCCGGGGAGCAGGAACGTCCAGGCGCCGCGGGTGCGCAGCAGCTGTCCGTATCCAGGACGGGAGGTGACCGTGGATGCCACGGCCCGTGCCTTTCTGCCGCCTGGTAGCGCGCCCGTGCGGGGGGCGCCGAGAGCTGTCCTCTTGCGCGGATCTGCGGTAGATACCGGCGTCTCCTGCGGGAGGACGTCACGGCCGCCATACGGTCGCGCCAGCTCTGCGTCAGGCAGAGTTGGTTCGATCAAGGTGTGCCTTCATCCTACAGGGACGATCGAGGCCACGCCTGTGAAACCGAGCACCATGGGAGCGCTGGCCTGTGAATGCCCGCCGCGCCTCAATGTCCCGTCTGGTGTCTCGTTCGATGGTGTTCCGTTCCGCCGTCCTCGGTGCCCAGCCAGCCGGCGAGCTTGCCGCCCTGGCCCACCGCGCGCAGCCGCTTCTCGGCCGCGTCCCGGACCGGGTCGGTGGCCACCACCAGCAGTTCGTCGCCGAGCCGCAGCACCGTCGTGGGCGCCGGCACGAAGGACTCCGCGTCGCGGACGACGAGGGTGACCGCCGCGCCCGCGGGCAGCCGCAGCTCGCCCACCTCGACGCCGTGCATCCGCGACCCCTTGGGGATCGCGACGGACAGCAGATGGCCGCGCAGCTGCTCCAGGGGCGCCGATTCGATGCCCAGGTCGGCGGCCCCGGGGGACTCCCCGAGGCGGAGTTTGCGGGCCAGCCAGGGCAGTGTCGGGCCCTGGACGAGGGTGTAGACGACGACCAGGACGAAGACGATGTTGAAGATCCGCCGGCTCTCCGCGATGCCGCTCACCATGGGGATCGTCGCCAGGATGATGGGGACGGCGCCGCGCAGCCCCGCCCAGGACAGCAGCGCCTGCTCCTGCCACGGGATACGGAACGGCAGCAGGCTGACGACCACGCTGAGCGGTCGCGCCATCATGGTCAGGACCAGGCCTATGACGAGTGCGGGCCAGATGTCGTCGGCCATCTCGTGCGGCGTGACCAGCAGGCCGAGCAGTACGAACATGCCGATCTGGGCGATCCAGCCGAGCCCCTCGGCGAAGCCGCGGGTGGCGGGCCAGTGCGGCAGCTTCGCGTTGCCGAGCAGCATGGAGGCGAGGTAGACGGCGAGGAAGCCGCTGCCGTGGGCGAGCGCGCCGGCGGCGTAGGCGACGACCGCGATCGCCATCACGGCGATCGGGTAGAGGCCGGAGGCCGGCAGTGCCACGTGCCGCAGTCCGTACGCGCCCAGCCAGCCGACCGCGATACCGATGGCGGCGCCGATGGCCAGTTCCAGCGCTATCTCGCCGAGCAGCGCGTACCAGTGCTCCACCGGCCCCGCGGTGGAGAACGCGACGACGAGGATGACCACGGGGGCGTCGTTGAAGCCGGACTCGGCCTCCAGGATGCCCGTCACGCGCGAGGGGAGGGGGATTTTGCGCAGGACCGAGAAGACCGCCGCGGCGTCCGTCGAGGACACCACCGCCCCGATGATGAGCGCCTGCCGCCACTCGAGGCCGATCAGATAGTGCGCGGCCGAGGCCGTGACGCCCACGCTCACCGCGATGCCCACCAGTGCCAGCGAGGAGGCCGCCGGCAGGGCCGGCTTGATCTCCTTCCACTTCGTGCCGAGACCGCCCTCGGCCAGGATCACGACCAGGGCCGCGTACCCGATGACCTGGGTCAGCTCGGCGTTGTTGAAGTGGACGTCGCCGACTCCGTCCTGGCCCATCGCGACGCCGATCCCCAGGTACACGAGCAGCGTGGGGAGCCCGCTGCGTGAGGAGATCCGGACCGCTGCCACCGCGATGAGCAGGACGAGCGAGCACACGAGCAGGAGCTGGTTGAGGTGGTGGACAGTCAGGGGCTGTTCCTTTCTCTCCGATCCGGTTCCGCCGGGGGGCGGCAGCCGGCTCTGATGCACCGGAAGCCGGGCACTTCATTGCAAGTACTTCGTTACCTTACCTAACTCTTGACGCTTTCTTGACGTTCCCGAAGGCAAGATCGAACAGTCGTGCTTCCCGGTTTCCTACTCCGCGTCAAGGCGCGGTTGGCCCTGCGCCTATGGTTGCCCCAGCACTCCAGGACCGCCTGCCGCTCGCGTTAGGACAGCAAGGACAGCGATGCCCCCCAACACCACCGCCTCTTCCGGCCAACAGCCCGGCAAGTCCGGCAGGAAGAAGGGGCGCAAAGCCCGACTGTTCTTGATTGTCCTGGTTCTCGCCATCATCGGAGGCATCGCCTTCGGCGCGTACTGGAGCATCAGCACTGTGCGCGCCTCCTTCCCGCAGACCAAGGGCTCCATCCAGCTCGACGGACTGTCCGGGCCCGTGGCCGTGAAGCGCGACGGCAACGGGATCCCGCAGATCTACGCTTCGTCCGACGAGGACCTGTTCATGGCCCAGGGCTTCGTCCAGGCGCAGGACCGGTTCTACGAGATGGACGTGCGCCGTCACATGACCTCGGGCCGACTGTCCGAGATGTTCGGCCAGGGCCAGGTCAAGAACGACGAGTTCCTGCGCACGCTGGGCTGGGACCGGATCGCGGAGAAGGAGTACGACACCAAGCTGTCGGCCTCCACGAAGAAGTACCTCCAGGCGTACGCCAAGGGAGTCAACGCCTACCTGAACGGCAAGGACGGCGAGGACATCTCCCTGGAGTACGCGGCTCTGGGCTTCACCAACGACTACAAGCCCACGGAGTGGACCCCGGTCGACTCGGTGGCCTGGCTGAAGGCGATGGCCTGGGACCTGCGCGGCAACATGCAGGAGGAGATCGACCGCTCGCTGATGACGAGCCGGCTCGGCCCGAAGCAGATCGCCGACCTGTACCCGGAGTACCCGTACAGCCGGAACAAGACGATCGTCCGGACGGGCTCGTACGACAGCGTCACCGGGACGTACACGCAGGCGGACGCCACCTCGGCGTCCACCGCGGGCACGGGTCTCACCGGCGACACCGATGCGCCCGCCGGGTTCCAGAGCCAGCTCTCGGGGCTCTACGACGTCCTCGACGACCTGCCCACCGCGGTCGGCGTGAACGGCAACGGCATCGGCTCGAACTCCTGGGTCGTCGCGGGAGGCCACACCATCACCGGCAAACCGCTGCTGGCCAACGACCCGCACCTGTCGGCGTCCCTGCCCTCGGTCTGGTACCAGATGGGCCTGCACTGCACCAGCGTCTCCGCCAAGTGCCAGTACGACGTCTCCGGCTACACCTTCGCGGGCATGCCCGGTGTGGTCATCGGCCACAACCAGGACATCGCCTGGGGCATGACCAACTCCGGGGTCGACGTCACCGACCTCTACCTGGAGAAGATCACCGGCCAGGGCTACGAGTACGACGGCAAGGTGCTCCCCTTCACGATCCGCAAGGAGACGATCAAGGTCGCGGGCGGCACCGCCAAGACCATCGTCGTCCGGGAGACCGAGGACGGGATGCCGCTCCTCTCCGACCGTGACGACGAACTGGTCAAGGTCGGCAAGAAGGCCACCGTCGACGCCGGGGCGCCCGACCGCGGCGACGGCTACGCGATAGCGCTGCGCTGGACCGCGCTGGACCCGGGCAAATCCATGGACGCCGTCTTCGAGATGGACAAGGCGTCGAACTGGACCGAGTTCCGCAAGGCGGCCGCGTCCTTCGAGGTGCCGTCCCAGAACCTGGTCTACGCCGACGGCGCCGGAGCCGACGGCAACATCGGCTACCAGCTGCCCGGCAAGATCCCCACGCGCGCCAAGGGCAACGACGGCTCGCTCCCGTCGCCCGGCTGGGACTCCAAGTACCGCTGGACGGGCTACATCAAGCAGTCCGCCCTGCCCTACGAGTACAACCCCAAGCGCGGGTACATCGTGACCGCCAACCAGGCGGTCGTCGACCCGGACAAGTACCCCTACATCCTCACCACGGACTGGGGTTACGGCACCCGCAGCCAGCGCATCAACGACCTGATCGAGTCGAAGATCAACGGCGTCGGCAAGATCTCGACCGACGACATGCGGCAGATGCAGCTCGACAACAGCAGCGAGATCGCCAAGCTGATCGTGCCCAAGCTGCTCAAGATCGACGTGCCCGACAAGGACGTCCGCGAGGCGCAGAAGCTGCTGGAGGGCTGGGACTACACCCAGGACGCCGACTCGGCGGCCGCCGCCTACTTCAACGCCACCTGGCGCAACATCCTCAAGCTCGCCTTCGGCAACAAGCTGCCCAAGGAGCTGCGGGTCAAGGGCCAGTGCCTGTGGGTCGACCGGATCGACACCACCGGTCCCGCGGACGAGGACCAGTCGGTGCGCGAGTGCGGCCAGCGCGACGCGGACCAGGCGCAGCCGGACGGCGGCGACCGCTGGTTCGAGGTCGTCCGCAAGATCATCGACGACGAGCGCAACGACTGGTGGAAGTCGCCCAAGACGCGCAAGACGCCCACCGACAATCCGATCGACACCCGGGACGAGCTGTTCGGCCAGGCCATGACGGACGCCCGCTGGGAGCTGACCGCCAAGCTCGGCAAGGACATCGACACCTGGAGCTGGGGCCGGCTGCACCGCCTGTTCCTGAAGAACCAGACCCTCGGTACCGAGGGCCCCCGCTTCATCCAGTACATGCTCAACCGCGGCCCCTGGAAGCTCAGCGGCGGCGAGGCGACGGTCAACGCGACCGGCTGGAACGCGGCGGGCGGCTACAGCGTGGTCTGGGTCCCCTCGATGCGGATGGTCGTCAACCTCGGGGACCTGGACAAGTCCAAGTGGATCAACCTCTCGGGTGCTTCCGGGCACGCCTACAGCTCCCACTACACCGACCAGACGGACCTGTGGGCCAAGGGCGAACTCCTGCCCTGGGCCTTCTCGGACAAGGCCGTCGACAAGGAGACGAGCGACACCCTGGTCCTGAAACCGTGACGCTCCGACGGGCGTCGAGGTCCTGACGCCCTGAAGCCGGTGCCTGACCGAAGTGGCCCTCCGTGCGTGCGTGGAGGGCCACTTCGCGTCCGCCGCCCTCAGCGGAAGCGGCGCACCCCGGAGGGCGTCACCACCGCGTGGACGGGCCGGTCGTGCGCCTCCGCCGGTACCCGCTCGACGACTTCGGTGTCGTACAGGAGCACCACCAGCGCGGGGTGGGAGCCCGAGCGCTCCAGGCGGGCCAGTACGCGGTCGTACGAGCCTCCGCCGCGCCCCAGCCGCATGCCGCGCGCGTCGACGGCGAGACCGGGCAGCAGAACGGCGTCCGCGTCCTGGACGGCCTCCGGCCCCGACCGCGCGCCCGCGGGCTCCAAGAGGGCCATTTTCCCGCCGTGCCGGACGCGTTCGAGGGAGTCCGCTCCGGAGTAGGTCCCCCAGTCCAGGTCGTTGTCCGCCATCAGGACCGGCAGGAGCACGCGCACCCCGCGCGCGTGGAGCGCGTCCAGGAGCGCGAGGGTGCCCGGCTCGCTCCCCACGGAGACATACGCCGCCACCGTTCCCGCGTGCGCCAGTTCGGGCAGTTCCAGGGCGCGGGCGGCGAGAGAGGCGGCGGCTTCCCGCACGTCATCGGCCGTCAACCCGTTTCTCACCGACAGGAATCCTCGCCGCAACATTCGCTTGTCAGGCTCTGGTTGACGTCCGGCGTGGCTCACAGGTGACTCCATGGTTTTCCTAATGGGCTCATATGAGAGCGAATTAACCGGAGCCACAGATTCAGCACATAGCCACCGGTTATGGTTGCGGGCATGACTGAGTCACACCCCAGGATCAGTAAGGCTGTCATTCCCGCGGCAGGCCTCGGCACCCGGTTCCTGCCGGCCACCAAGGCCACTCCCAAGGAGATGCTGCCGGTCGTCGACAAGCCGGCGATCCAGTACGTGGTCGAAGAGGCCGTGTCGGCGGGTCTTGACGACGTCCTGATGATCACGGGCCGCAACAAGCGCCCCCTCGAAGACCACTTCGACCGCAACTACGAGCTCGAATCGGCGCTCCAGAAGAAGGGCGACGCCGACCGGCTCGCCAAGGTCCAGGAGTCCAGCGACCTCGCGACCATGCACTACGTGCGCCAGGGCGACCCCAAGGGCCTCGGGCACGCCGTCCTGTGCGCGGCCCCGCACGTCGGTCGCGAGCCCTTCGCCGTCCTTCTCGGCGACGACCTGATCGACCCCCGTGACCCCCTGCTGGCCCGCATGGTCGAGGTCCAGGAGCGGCACGGCGGCAGCGTCATCGCGCTCATGGAGGTCGCGCCCGAGCAGATCCACCTGTACGGATGCGCCGCCGTGGAGGCCACCGACGAGGGCGACCTGGTCAAGGTGACCGGCCTGGTCGAGAAGCCGGACGTGGCGGACGCCCCCAGCAACTACGCGGTCATCGGGCGCTACGTCCTCGACCCGCACATCTTCGACATACTGCGCAAGACCGAGCCCGGCCGCGGCGGAGAGATCCAGCTCACCGACGCGCTCCAGCAGCTCGCCTCGGACGAGAAGGTCGGCGGCCCGGTGCACGGCGTCGTCTTCAAGGGCCGCCGCTATGACACCGGGGACCGTGGCGACTACCTGCGTGCCATTGTCAGACTTGCATGCGAACGTGAAGACCTGGGCCCGGACTTCCGGACCTGGCTTCGCAGTTACGTAGCCGAGGAGATGTAGGGACTTTGAGCAGCGCCGCGACCCGCACCGCCGGCCAGGATCACCTCTGGTCGGTGGACGACCACCTGGAGGACATCCTCACCACCGTCCGCCCTCTCGAACCCATCGAGCTGCAACTCCTCGACGCCCAGGGCTGCGTCCTGATCGAGGACGTCACGGTGCCGGTCTCCCTGCCGCCGTTCGACAACAGCTCGATGGACGGGTACGCGGTCCGGGTCGCGGATGTGGCGGGCGCGAGCGAGGAGTATCCGGCGGTCCTGACGGTCGTCGGTGATGTCGCGGCCGGCCAGGCCGAGCAGCCCTACGTGGGCCCCGGCCAGGCCGCCCGCATCATGACCGGCGCCCCGCTGCCGCCGGGCGCCGAAGCCGTCGTCCCCGTCGAGTGGACGGACGGAGGCCTCGGTGAGGGCCCGGTCTCCGGGATGCGCGCGCACAGCGCGTCGCCCGAGGGGTCCTTCGGACAGGTGCACGTCCACCGCCCGGCCGAGGCGCGCGCGCACGTCCGCGCCACGGGCAGCGATGTGAAGGCGGGCGACCGCGCCCTCGAAGCGGGCACCGTCCTCGGCCCGCCACAGATCGGCCTGCTCGCCGCGATCGGCCGCGGCACCGTGCGGGTGCGCCCGCGCCCGCGCGTGGTCGTCCTCTCCACCGGCAGCGAACTCGTCCAGCCGGACGAGCAGTTGGGAACCGGCCAGATCTACGACTCCAACAGCTTCGCCCTGTGCGCGGCCGCCCGTGACGCGGGAGCCATCGCCTACCGGGTGGGCGCGGTCGCCGACGACGCCGAGACGCTGCGCTCGACCATCGAGGACCAGCTCGTCCGCGCGGACCTGCTGGTCACGACCGGCGGAGTGAGCGTCGGCGCCTACGACGTCGTCAAGGAGGCCCTGTCGTCGGTCGCCGACGAGGACGAGGCGGGCAGCGGCATCGACTTCCGCACGCTCGCCATGCAGCCCGGCAAGCCCCAGGGCTTCGGCTCCATCGGCCCCGACCACACGCCGCTGCTGGCGCTCCCCGGCAACCCCGTGTCGTCGTACGTCTCCTTCGAGCTCTTCGTCCGCCCCGCGATCCGCACCCTGATGGGGCTGAAGGACGTTCACCGGCCCACGACCAGGGCCACGCTCTCCACGGACAAGGCGCTGACCTCGCCCGAGGGCCGTCGGCAGTTCCTGCGGGGGACGTACGCGGACGGTGCCGTGACGCCTGTCGGCGGCGCCGGGTCCCACCTGGTCGCGGCCCTCGCGCACGCCGACGCGCTGATCGTCGTCCCCGAGGACGCCACCTCGGTCGAGCCCGGCGCCGAGGTCGAGGTGGTCCTGCTCGGCTGAGCGGCCGGGCGGGCGGGGCGCCCGCCGCCGCGGGCCCGGGGCGCGGGAGGGGCGCACAGCTCCTCGCGGGGGGCGTAGCGGTGGACGGGCGGGCGGTAACGTGTCGCGCACACCAGGCCCACGCGCCGCACCGCGAGGGGCCCTGACCGGGAGCGCCCACGCACATGACTGTTCCGTCCCCGGGGGAGACCTCCGGACCCTCTGTGCAGGACCGACTGACGCACATCGACGAGGCGGGTGCCGCCCGCATGGTCGACGTGTCCGGGAAGGACGTGACCGCCCGCACCGCGCGCGCGAGCGGCCGTGTCCTGGTCTCGCCGCGCGTCGTCGAGCTGCTGCGCGGTGAGGGAGTCCCCAAGGGCGACGCCCTCGCCACCGCGCGCATCGCGGGGATCATGGGAGCCAAGCGCACGCCGGACCTGATCCCGCTGTGCCACCCGTTGTCGGTGTCGGGTGTCAGGATTGATCTGTCGGTCGCGGACGACGCCGTCGAGATCCTGGCCACCGTGAAGACGACCGACCGCACGGGCGTCGAGATGGAAGCCCTCACCGCGGTCAGCGTGGCGGCCCTCACCGTGATCGACATGGTCAAGGCCGTCGACAAGGGAGCGGTCATCACGGACGTACGGGTGGAAGAGAAGACGGGCGGAAAGTCGGGCGACTGGAGCCGGGCATGAGCGCAGACACCTTCATCGGCGGGGCCCTCACGGCGCCCTACAGCGCCCTGGTGGTCACCGCCTCCAACCGTGCCGCGGCCGGCGTCTACGAGGACAGGGGCGGTCCGCTGATCGCCAAGGGTCTCGCGACGTTCGGCTTCGCGGTCGACGGGCCCCTCGT
The DNA here is from genome assembly GCF_042737005.1 of Streptomyces sp. NPDC060027. Lineage (NCBI taxonomy): Bacteria > Bacillati > Actinomycetota > Actinomycetes > Kitasatosporales > Streptomycetaceae > Streptomyces > Streptomyces sp. NPDC060027. The sequence goes on along the minus strand of NZ_JBHWVI010000117.1, from coordinate 9,192 downwards.
CGTCCCGGACGGAGACCCCGTGGAGGCGGCGTTGCGCGCCGGTGTCGAGGCGGGGTACGACGTCATCGTGACCACCGGCGGCACGGGGATCTCGCCCACCGACCGCACCCCCGAAGCGACCCTGCGGGTACTCGACCGCGAGATCCCGGGCATCCCGGAGGCCATCAGGGCGTTCGGAAGGGACAAGCTGCCCACGGCGGCGCTCTCGCGGGGGCTCGCCGGAATCGCCGGAGGGACGCTGATCGTGAACCTGCCGGGCTCCACCGGCGGGGTGAAGGACGGCCTGGCCGTTCTGGAACCCCTCCTGATCCACGCCGTCGACCAGATCCGCGGCGGCGACCACCCCAGACCCGTCGGCAGTGGGGGTGCGAGCTGAACAGCCCATCCTGGCCGGTCGAGCTGGTGGACGGCGATGTCGTCCTCCGGCCGATAAGGCTGCGCGACCAGCGGGCCTGGCGCGAGGTGAACCGGCGCAACCGCGACTGGCTGCGCCCCTGGGAGGCGACCATCCCGCCCCCCACGCCGAGCGGCCCGATCGCGCACCGGCCGACGTACCGGCAGATGGTCCGGCACCTGCGTGCCGAGGCCAACGCGGGCCGGATGCTGCCCTTCGTGATCGAGTACCAGGGGCGGCTGGTCGGCCAGTTGACCGTGGCCGGGATCACCTGGGGCTCGATGTGCTCCGGGCACGTCGGCTACTGGGTGGACCAGTCGGTGGCGGGCCGCGGAGTGATGCCGACGGCCGTGGCGCTGGTGAGCGACCACTGCTTCCGTACCGTTGGACTGCACCGCATCGAGGTCTGTATTCGCCCCGAGAACGGGCCCAGCCGCAGGGTCGTGGAGAAACTCGGATTCCGCGAGGAAGGGCTTCGTCCGCGCTATCTCCACATCGATGGTGCCTGGCGGGACCATCTCGTCTTCGCGCTCACCGCGGAGGAAGTGCCCGAAGGGCTGCTCGCGCGCTGGCGCCGGGCGCGCGCGGCACGGACCCGTTCGGAGCAGGTGGGATCGGAGCAGGCCGGCCCGCAGAACCCGAGCAAGCCGGGGAACAGCGGAAAATGAAATAGGTGTTCGAAAATGATCGGCAGGCGATCGCCTGGGGGCATTAAATTCGCGCTCCGGGCGGCCTGCTGATCGCATCGGTCACAAAAAAAGCTCGAAATATCAGCCGGATCGTGCGACACACCGGCTCAATTGGCAGATGGCCTCACGCAAACCCCTCTACCGTGTGAGGCGTGAGCAGCAGCGGCCTCATCTACGCAGTCATCGTCGGGGCCTGGGCCGCCTACTTGGTGCCGATGTGGCTCCGTAGGCAGGACGAGCTGAACGAAGCCCGTCCGACGGAACGCTTCAGCACCGCCATCCGGCTGCTTTCCGGACGGGCGGGCATGGAGCGTCGATACGCCAAGGACCTGCGCGCGCGCTCCGCCGAAGAGGGGGAGCCCAGCGCCGACCCGGACGGCGTCACCGATTCGGTGGACGTCCGGGCCTTCGCCGTGCCTCCGACCCGGCCCCAGGCGACCGCCCAGCACCGTCCGGTCGTCCAGGAGCGTGTCCAGGAGCGGGTGCAGGTGCCGGAGCCGGTCCAGGCGGAGCAGAAACCGGGCGCGCGGGCGGCCGGCAGGGAGAGCGGCGCGTACGAGACCTCGGGCGCCGCCCGGTCCGTACCGCAGCAGCCGGGACCGTCCGCGCCGAGACCCTCCGTCAAGCCCGCGTCCCAGCAGGCCGCGCCGTCCACGGCGGGGCGCACCCCGGGCGCACGCCGGGCACCCTCGGCGGAGGCTGCAGCGCGTGCCCGGCGTACGAAGGCACTCGCGCGCCGTCGGCGTACGACGGTCCTGCTCTTCCTCGCCTTCACCCTCGGCGCGATCGTGGCGGCGGTCGGCGGCCTCGCGCTCCTCTGGGCGCCGGCCGTACCGGCCGTGATGCTGAGCTCGTACATCGTGTACCTGCGCGCCCAGGAGCGACGGCGCTTCACCTACACCATGGACCGGCGCCGGGCCGAGGTCGCGGCGCAGCGGCTCCGGGAGCGGCAGCCCCGCCGGCGGGCGGCCGTCGACCCCGGGGCGGACGAAGCGGAGGACGGCCCGGCGTCCGACACCGGTACCGGCCTCTCGGCGCTCGCGGCCGACCGGCGTGCCCTGGTCGAGCAGACCGACCACGCCGAGTGGGTCGACCAGCAGCGCGAGCGTCAGCGCGGCCCCGGCCAGGGGGACAGCTGGGACCCGGTGCCGGTTCCCCTGCCGACCTATGTGACCGCGCCGGTCGCGCCCCGGGCGACGTCCAGCGTCGACCTGGGGGCGCCGGACGCGTGGAGCTCCGCGCGGTCCAGCGCGGTCGAGCCGAGCGCGCCCGAGGCGGAGCCGGTGACCGAGGACCCCTCCGACGCCTGTGACGGCGACGAGGCCGGGGACGACAACCGCAGCGACGCGCGACGGGCCGCGTCCGCGCGACGCGCACGCGAACGCGGCCGGACGCCGTTGTTCGACCAGTACGACGACGGGGGTCGGCCGCGCGCGGCCAACGAGTGACGGGTGCGGTGACGGGCGCTCGCGAGGGCTGGCTGACCAGCCCGGAACGGATTTCCAAGCACCTCGATCGGGATGCTAGAGTTTCACTCGTTGCAAGGGCCTGTGGCGCAGTCTGGTAGCGCACCTCGTTCGCATCGAGGGGGTCTGGGGTTCAAATCCCCACAGGTCCACCGCAGCCAAGAGGCCCGTTCCCAGCAGTGGGAGCGGGCCTCTTGCCATGTCCTGGCAGCCGACGGTGGCAACTCCCGTCGGTGGCCCCGGGGCGGCGGTTCCTCCGGGGCTTCGGTGACGGACTCGCCGGGCAGGTGCTGGACGTGGCCGGAGGCCGGCGATTCCCTCGAAGAGGAAGCCGGCGCGCCAGGTCTGCCGGGGCGTCACCGGATGAACACCGCCCCGATGACTAGAGGGCCTTGGCGTAGCAGAGGCTCAGTTCGTGGAAGCGGTAGTAGCCGAATTTGGCGCACGGCTCGTAGCCGCTCGACGTGTAGAGGGCGACCGCCTCGGGCTGCTTCGTGCCGGTCTCCAGGACCATGCGGACGCGGCCGGCCGCGCGGGCGTCGTCCTCCAGGGCGGCCAGGATGCGCCGGGCGAGGCCGAGGCCGCGGGCCTCGGGGGTCACGTACATGCGCTTGAGCTCGGCGTCGCCGTCCGTGTAGCCCTCGTCGTTCTCGTCCTGGGTGCGCCAGCCGCCCGTGGCCACCGGGCGGTCCCGCTCGTCGTACGCGATCAGGTAGAGGCCGAGCGGCGGGGCGAACATCCGCTCGTCCAGGTGCGTGGCGTCGCCGTCGTCCTCGTAGCGCTCGGCGTATTCGGCCTGAACCTGGTCGTTGAGCTTCACGGCGTCGGGGTGGTCGAAGGGGACCGGGCGGATATGCATGCGGGATACCGTACATCTATGCGTCGGGTGGGATCGTCCCGCTCGGATGATCGAGTTCGGGTCGGCGGTACCGATTAAGTATCGTGCCCCGAGTGCTGACTGTGACCTCTGTGAATGTGAACGGGCTCCGGGCCGCCGCGAAGAAGGGCTTCGTGGAGTGGCTCGCGGAGACCTCCGCGGACGTGTTGTGCCTCCAGGAGGTGCGGGCCGAGCCCGCGCAGCTCTCCGAGGAGGTGCGCGCCCCAGAGGGGTGGCACGTCGTGCACGCCCCCGCCGCCGCCAAGGGCCGCGCGGGTGTGTCCCTTTACACACGCCGCGAGCCCGACCGCGTCCGGGTCGGCTTCGGGTCCGAGGAGTTCGACTCCGCCGGGCGGTACGTCGAGGCGGACCTGCCCGGTGTCACCGTCGCGAGCCTCTACCTGCCCTCGGGCGAGGTCGGGACCGAGCGGCAGGACGAGAAGGTCCGGTTCATGGGGGAGTTCCTGGCGTATCTGAAGAGGGTCAGGGAGCGGGCCGCCGCCGACGGGCGCGAGGTCGTCGTCTGCGGCGACTGGAACATCGCCCACCAGGAGGCCGACCTCAAGAACTGGCGCGCCAACAGGAAGAACTCCGGCTTCCTGCCCGAGGAGCGGGAGTGGCTGGGCCGGGTCCTGGACGCGGGCGACGGCGGCTACGTCGACGTCGTGCGCGCGCTGCACCCGGATGCCGAGGGGCCGTACACCTGGTGGTCGTACCGGGGGCGGGCCTTCGACAATGATTCAGGTTGGAGGATCGACCTTCAGGTCACCACCCCGGGGCTCGCGGGCAAGGCGGTCAAGGGGTTCGTGGAGCGCGCGGCGACGCACGAGGAGCGCTGGTCCGACCACGCGCCGGTCACGGTCGTGTACGACCTCTGAGCTGTCCGGGCCGTGCTCCGGGCGACCCGGTCGCGGTGATCCGCGATCTCCGGGCGGACCGACTGCGGCGACCCTAGGCCCGGTGGTCCTTGCGATCCCCGTGATCCCTGCGGGCCCCGTGGTCCCCCTGGTCCCCGTGCTCCCGTAGCCGTCGGTCCAGCGCCATCGACAGTTCCGCCTCCACCACGCTCTTCGCGAGGGGGCGCAGGCGTTGGAGGTCCTCGGGTGTGCGGTCCTCGGTGAGGACGAGGGTGGTGAAGAGCTCGGCCAGCGCGTCGGTGTGTTCCCGTACGCGGCGCGCGGCCGTCAGGACGTCCGCCAGCGGAATGCCCTCGCGGACCAGGGCGGCCGAGACGTCGAGCAGGCGGCGGCTGATGTGGACGATCTCGCCGCCGTCCGTGCCGAGATAGCCGAGGTCGAGCGCCGCGGCGAGGTTCTCCGGGGTGGCCTGGCCGGCGAAGACGTCGGCGAGTTCCTCGGGGGAGAGGCGGACCGGGGTCTCCTCGGTGGGCTCGCCCAGTCCGAGCAGTTCACCCACGTCCCGGCCGTGGTCGAAGGCTTCGGCCAGTTCGGCGATGCCGTTGAGGGTGTGGCCGCGTTCCAGCAGTGCCGAGATGGTGCGCAGGCGTGCCAGGTGGGTGTCGTCGTACCAGGCGATACGGCCCTCGCGCCGGGGCGGCGGGATGAGCTTGCGCTCCCGGTAGAAACGCAGGGTGCGCACGGTGATGCCGGCCTCCTCGGCCAGTTCCTCCATGCGGTACTCGCGTCCGCCCGGCTCCGGCGTGGACCGGGCGGCGCTCGTGAGCGGGCCGGGGCCGGACCCCCGGGCTTCGCGCGTCCGCGCGTTCGTCCGGCGCGTGCCGGACTCTCGCGTCTCCGCGCTCCGTGCCGGCGCCTCCGCGCCCCGCTTTCCTGATCCCTCGGCCACCTGCGCACCCTACGTCGTACCCCCGGTAACTTTCCCGGGCGCGACCCCTACCCATCAGTACGAAGCTGCTCTACTCTCCCGATTGTGCCAGTGTTCACTGGCGGAGTCGCGCGGACCAGGGAGGCGTCGGGATGACCGAGCACGAGCATGTACGGGTGGCGGTGATCGGGTCCGGGTTCGGCGGACTGGGGGCCGCTGTGCGGCTGCGCCGCGAAGGGATCACCGACTTCGTCGTCCTCGAACGGGCCGGCGGCGTGGGCGGCACCTGGCGCGACAACAGCTACCCCGGGTGCGCCTGTGACGTCCCGTCGCACCTGTACTCGTTCTCGTTCGCGCCCAACCCCGAATGGCCGCGCACCTTCTCCGGGCAGGAGCACATCCGCGCGTACCTGGAGCATGTGGCGGACGTCTTCCGGCTGCGGCCCCATCTGCGGTTCGACTCCGAGGTCAAGATGATGACCTGGGACGCGGAGAAGCTGCGCTGGGGGATCGAGACGAGCAGCGGGTTCCTGACGGCGGATGTCGTGGTGTCCGCGACCGGGCCGCTCTCCGATCCCAAGATCCCGCGGATCCCGGGGATCGACACCTTCACCGGCAAGGTGTTCCACTCCGCCCGCTGGGACCACGACTACGACCTGCGGGGCAAGCGGGTCGCCATGGTCGGCACCGGGGCCTCGGCCATTCAGATCGTGCCGGCGATCCAGCCGGACGTCGCCCGGCTGACCCTGTTCCAGCGCACCCCGCCGTGGGTGATGCCGCGGGTCGACCGGGCCATCAGCGGTGCCGAGCGATGGCTGCACCGGCAGCTGCCGTTCACGACCCAGGCCAGGCGCGGGCTGCTCTGGGGCATCCGGGAACTCCAGGTGCAGGCGTTCACCAAGCGGCCCGACGAACTCGGCCTGGTCGAGCGGCTCGCCAAGCGGAACATCTCCCGCGCGGTCAAGGACCCGGCGCTGCGGAAGAAGCTGACGCCCGACTACCGGATCGGCTGCAAGCGGATCCTGCTCTCGAACGCCTACTACCCGGCGATCACCCAGCCCAATGTGGACGTCGTGGCCTCCGGACTCGCCGAGATCGACGGCTCCACGGTGGTCGCCGCCGACGGCACCAGGGCCGAGGTCGACGCGATCGTCTTCGGGACCGGCTTCCATGTCACCGACATGCCGATCGCCGATCGGGTCGTCGGAGCGGAGGGCAGGACGCTCGCGCAGGCGTGGGAGTCCGGCATGAAGTCGCTGCGCGGCGCCACCGCGGCGGGCTTCCCCAACTGGATGACGATCATCGGGCCCAACACCGGGCTCGGGAACTCGTCGATGATCCTGATGATCGAGTCCCAGCTGAACTACATGGCGGATTTCGTACGGCAGTTGGACGTCCTCGGGGGACGTGCCGCGCTCGACGCGCGCCCCGGCGCCGTGGACGCCTGGAACCACCGGGTCCAGGAGCGCATGAAGCGCACGGTGTGGAACACCGGCGGCTGCACCAGCTGGTACCTCGACGCCAACGGCGTCAACACGACCGTATGGCCCGGTACGACGACCGAGTTCCGCAACGCCACGCGCCGTGTCGACCTGGCGGAGTACGACGTGCTGCGCGCGACGGAGCCCGCGCACGGAGCCGCGCCCGGGCCGCGCGCCAAGAGCGCCCCCAACAAGAAGGTGGAGGCAGGAGCGTGAGCCGACTGACGCAGGAGGCACACGGGGCGTACGCGCCTCCCGTGCCGGCGCTGGAACTGATCGCGCACTCCGCCGACGGCGCCCGGCTGCACGTCGAGGTGCACGGGCCCGAGGACGCGCCCGCCGTCGTCCTCGCGCACGGCTGGACCTGCTCGACCGCCTTCTGGGCGGCCCAGATCCGGGACCTCGCCGCCGATCACCGGGTCATCGCGTACGACCAGCGCGGGCACGGGCGCAGTCCCGCCAGTGAACTCTGCAGCACGGAAGCGCTCGCCGACGACCTGGAGGCGGTGCTCGCGGCCACGCTCGCGCCGGGCGAGAAGGCCGTGCTCGTCGGGCACTCCATGGGCGGGATGACGTTGATGGCGGCCTCGGCGCGGCCGCGGTTCAGGGAGCACGCGGCGGCGGCCCTGCTGTGCAGCACGGGCAGCACGGGGCTGGTCGCGGAGGCGCGCGTGCTGCCGTTGCGCGCCGGGCCGTTCCGGACGCGTGTCACCCAGGCCGTGCTCGGATCGCGCGCGCCGCTCGGGCCCGTCACACCGGTCGCCAGGCGGATCCTCAAGTACGCGACCATGGGCCCCGGGTCGTCTCCGGTGATGGTGGCGGCGTGCGCGCGGATCGTGCACGCCTGTCCGCGCACCGTGCGCCACGCCTGGTCGGCCGTGCTCGCCACGCTCGATCTGGAGCACGGCGTCCGGGAGCTGAGGGTGCCGACGGCGGTGATCGCGGGCACCGTGGACCGGTTGACACCGGTCGTGCACGCGCGGGCTCTGGTGGCGGCCCTGCCGAACTGCGTCGGCAGCACCGAACTGCCGGGGGTCGGGCACATGACTCCGGTGGAGGCGCCGGAGCTGGTGAGCGCACGGATACGCGAACTCGTCTCCACGTACACGCAGACCGCCGAGGCGCCGACGGCCGTGGAAGGCCTGGCGGGCGCAGAGATCAAGGAGGGCGCATGAGCAAGGTGAGCCTGGAAGGACAGGTCGCGGTCGTCACGGGGGCGGCGCGCGGTGTCGGTGAGCTCCTCGCGCGCAAGCTCTCCGCGCGCGGGGCGAAGGTCGCGCTGGTCGGACTCGAGGCGGACGCGCTGAAGCGGGTCTCCGAGCGGCTGCACAGCGAGAGCGACCACTGGTACGCCGACGTCACCGACCACGAGGCGATGGCGCGGGTCGCCCATGAGGTCAAGCAGCGGTTCGGCAAGGTGGACATCGTCGTCGCGAACGCCGGTGTCGCGAGCGGGGGGCCCTTCGTGGACTCCGACCCCGTCGCCTGGCGGCGGGTCATCGAGGTGAACCTGATCGGATCGGCGGTGACCGCGCGGGCGTTCCTGCCGGTGCTGATGGAGAGCCGCGGGTACCTGCTGCAGATCGCGTCGCTGGCCGCGATCACCCCCGCTCCGATGATGACGGCCTACTGCGCCTCCAAGTCCGGCGTGGAGGCGTACGCGCACAGCCTGCGCGCGGAGGTCGGCTACAAGGGCGTACGCGTGGGCGTCGGGTATCTGTCCTGGACCGACACCGACATGGTGCGGGGCGCCGACCAGGACGAGGTGATGCGGGAACTGCGGCAGCGGCTGCCGTGGCCGTCCAACAAGACGTATCCGCTGGGACCGGCCGTCGACCGGATCGTCGCCGGGATCGAGCGCCGCTCCAGCCATGTGTACGCGCAGTGGTGGCTGCGCGGGATGCAGGGCATCCGCGGGTATCTGCCCGGGATCATCGGGGCCGTCGGGCAGCGCGAGATGCGACGGTTCGAACCGCGCCTCGCCGGTGTGCGGACCGGGCTGGTCGGGGCCGGCGGGGCGGCCGACGAACAGGAGCGGAACTCGACGGCTCCGTGAACCGCGCGGAGGGTCCCAGCTCCGTGAACCGCGCGGAGGGTCCCAGCTCCGTGAGCCGCACGGAGGGTCCCATCAGTGCATCTCACGGTGCGTGACTGATCGAAATGCGCGCTCTGTCCCTGCGTGTAAGTCTGGTCGAGGCCCGAAACCCCCTTACCCACAAGGGGGTCGGGGCCGAATCCCTCACCCACTACGGGAGTGAATCGCATGAGCATGCAGGACCAGTTCAAGGACAAGGCCGAGCAGCTTAAGCAGCAGGCCAAGAAGCAGAAGAAGATGGGCGAGCCGCGAGACAAGGCTAGCGAGCGTTCCCCGGTGGGGCGTGACCGCACGATGCCCGAAGCGGACCGTGCTCAGCGCGAGGCCCAGGACCGCTTCGACCAGGACTACGACGCCTGATCGGTTCGCCGGCTCGGCCTGAGTGGGGTGCCCTCTCCCAAGAGG